>NZ_BAAATJ010000021.1:0-124491 GCF_039533345.1 Streptomyces glaucosporus
CCCCTGCGGGAGCCGAAGGGCTCCGGCCCGGCTCCGTGCTCCGGGGAGGGAGTCGGACGCCCGTCCACGGGGAACGCGCCGCCGGGCGGGTGCTGCCCGGCGGCGCGACGCTCCCGCCGGAGGGGGCCCGCCCCGTCCACCGCCCGCCCGGAGCCCCGCGACACCCGGCACCGGACTTTGGCGGAACCGATCCCGGGACGCACCGGATGCCGCCGCGCCGCCGCGGGCTTTCGGAACTCGTGCGGCCCGTCCGCGCCGGAGGCGGGTCCACGGCTCCACCGTCCGCGGCCGGCGTGCCCGCCTCCGGAAAACCGCGGACCGCGCAAGCCCGGGCCCTCCCCGCCGGAACCCCCGGCCCCGTACGGCAGCAGGCCCCCACGACCACCGCGGTGGTCGTGGGGGCCTGCTGCCGTACGGGGCCGCCCGGGGAAGCGCCTACCGGCCGGAGGCCGCGGCGGAAGCGGCCGGGGCGGCCGCTGCGGGCCGGCCGGGCACCGCGGCGGAGGCGGAGTCCGGGGCGGAGGCGTCCGCGGGCGGCAGGCCGCGCTCGCGCAGCGACAGCAGCATCCGCAGGACGGCGATCCACACCACGCAGGAGCCGAACAGGTGGAGTGCCACCAGCACCTCGGGCAGCTCGGTGAAGTACTGCACGTAGCCGATCACGCCCTGGGCCAGCAGCACCAGCAGGAGCTCCCGGGCGCGGCCGAGCGGGCCGCCGGGGGCGTCCACGGCGCGCAGCGCCAGCCACAGCAGCACCGTCAGGCCCACCACGGCCCAGGCGAGCAGGGCGTGCACCCGGGCGGTCGTCTCCCAGTCCACCCCCATGCGGGGCACGTCGCTGCTGTCGCCCGCGTGGGGGCCCGAACCGGTCACCATGGTGCCGACGACGACCAGCGCGGCGGCCGCCACCGTCAGCACCGCCGCGAGCTGCCTGAGCCGCGGCCCCGCCAGCGGACGCGGTCCCTCGTCGCCCTCGCGGGCGCGCAGCCAGGTCACCGTTGCGACGGTGAGCAGCGCGGTGGCGAGGAGGAAGTGGACGGCGACGGTGTACGGGTTCAGCTCCATCAGCACGGTCGCCCCGCCCATCAGGGCGTTGGCGACGACCAGCCAGAACTGCGCCCAGGCCAGCCGCGACAGGCTCCGGCGGCGCGGCTCGGCCGAGCGCACGGCGAGGATCGCCCAGCCGACGGCGGCGCACAGCACGTAGGTCAGCAGGCGGTTGCCGAACTCGATGGCGCCGTGGAGGCCCATCTCGGGCGTGGCGATCAGACTGTCGCCGCTGCACTTGGGCCAGGTCTCGCACCCCAGCCCCGAGCCGGTCAGCCGCACCACCCCACCGGTGACCACGATGACCACGCTCATCACGAGCGCGGTCAGGGTGGCGCGCTCCACGATGCGCTGGGTGGGGGTCCAGCGCCTGGCGACGTACGCGACGGGGTTCCGTGCGAGTTCGAGCAGATTGGGCACGGGCCCATCGTAGGCGCGGGCTTGTGCGAACTTTCACGAGGGGGCGGGGGAGGGGGTGTCGCCTTCCGCACACCGGCCGCCTCCTCGCCCGGACGGGGAGGCCCGCAAGGGGAGCCTCCCCCGGGGCGGGGCCCGCGCGGGGTCACTCCCAGCGGAAGAACCGGGCCGCGGCGGCCAGGCCCGCCACCGCCCACACCGCCAGGACCGCCAGGTTCCCCCACGGCGTCCCGGCGCCGTCGCGCAGCACGTCCCGCAGCCCGTCGGAGAGCGCGGAGATCGGCAGCCACTCCAGCACCGCGCGCGCCGGTTCGGGGAACCGCTCCAGCGGGACGACCACCCCGCCGCCGACCAGCAGCAGGACGAAGACCAGGTTCGCCCCCGCCAGCGTCGCCTCGGCCCGCAGCGTCCCGGCCATCAGCAGGCCCAGTCCGGAGAAGGCGGCCGTCCCGGCGATCAGCAGCAGCGCCACGGAGAGCGGGCTGCCGTGCGGCGACCAGCCCAGCGCGAGGGCGACCGAGGTCAGCAGCGCCACCTGGAGGACCTCGGTGATCAGCACCGCGCACGTCTTGGCGGTCATCAGCCCCCAGCGCGGCAGCGGGGAGGCGCCCAGCCGCTTGAGCACGCCGTAGCGCCGCTCGAAGCCGGTGGAGATGGCCTGGCCGGTGAAGGCGGTGGAGAGCACGGCCAGCGCCAGCACGCCCGGCGCGAGGAAGTCCACGCGCCCGCCGCCGCCGTCCGCGTCCGCGAGGTCCACGACGTCCACGGTGCCGAACAGCACCAGCAGCAGGGTGGGGATGACGATCGTCAGCAGCAGCTGCTCGCCGTGGCGCAGCAGCAGCCGCGTCTCCAGCGCGGCCTGCGCGGCGATCATCCGCGCCGTCGGCGCGGCGCCCGGGCGGGGGGCGTACGTGCCGTGCCCCGTGGTCTCGGTGGTCCTCGCGTTCACGACCGCAGCTCCTTGCCCGTCAGCTCCAGGAAGACGTCCTCCAGGGTGTGCCGCTCGACCGCGATGCCGTCCGGCAGCACCCCGTTCTGCGCGCACCAGGACGTCACGGTGGCCAGCATCTGGGGGTCCACGGAGCCGGTCAGCCGGTACGAGCCCGGGGCCGACTCGGCGGCGTCGGTGCCGGGGGGCAGCGCCTTGAGCAGCGAACCCAGGTCGAGTCCGGGGCGGCCGGTGAAGCGCAGCGTGTTCTCGGCGCCGCCGCGGCACAGCTCCTCGGGGCTGCCCCGGGCGATCACCCGCCCGTCGTCGATGATCGCGACGTCGTCGGCCAGCTCCTCGGCCTCGTCCATGAAGTGCGTGCTCAGCACCACCGTCACGCCGTCCGCCCGCAGCTCCCGCACCAGGTCCCAGGCGGCCCGGCGGGCCTGGGGGTCCAGGCCCGCGGTCGGCTCGTCGAGGAAGACCAGCTCCGGCCGCCCCACGACGGCCATGGCCAGGGCGAGCCGCTGCTGCTGGCCGCCGGACAGCCGCCGGTAGGGGGTGCGCCCGCAGCCCTCCAGCCCCAGGCGCGCGATCAGGGCGTCCACGTCCAGCGGATGGGCGTGGAGGGCCGCCATGTGGCGCAGCATCTCCGCGGCGCGGACGGTGGGGTAGACCCCGCCGCTCTGGAGCATCACGCCGATCCGGGGCCGCAGGGCGGCCGCGTCGGCGACCGGGTCGAGGCCCAGGACGCGGACGGTGCCCGCGTCGGGGCGGCGGTAGCCCTCGCACGTCTCGATGGTGGTGGTCTTCCCGGCCCCGTTGGGGCCCAGGACGGCGGTCACGGTGCCGCGCCGGACGGTGAGGTCCAGCCCGTTCACCGCGGTCCGGTCCCCGTACCGCTTCACCAGCCCTGTGACCTCGACGGCCGCCGTGTCTCGCATGGGGGCGAGTCTAGGGAGCGGCGGCCGCCGGCGGCGGTCCGGGGGCGTGCGGCGGTTCCGGACCGGCGGCGGGCCGCCGGGTAAGGCATGCCTTACGTGACGCATCCCATTCCGGCAGGTCAGAGCGTGGCTTGCCGCGTTCCTTCGAATTACGCAACAATAGCGTTGTGAAAAACGCGCGCCCGGCGGGACGGCGGTCCGGCCCGGTGGAACGGCACGGAAGTGAGGAGGCGCGGACGGTCATGGCGGCCCAGCACGGCACCGGCGACACGCGCGCCCCCGCGTCCCTCGCGCCGGACGAGCAGCACGGCACCCGCAACAGGGTCGCGCGGTCCATCCTCGACCACGGTCCCTCCACCGCGGCGGAACTGGCCCAGCGCCTGGAGCTGACCCAGGCCGCGGTCCGCCGCCACCTCGACGCCCTCGTCTCCGAGGGGGTCGTGGAGCCCCGCGAGAAGCGGGTCTACGGTTCGCGCGGCCGGGGCCGTCCGGCCAAGGTCTTCGCGCTCACCGACCGCGGCCGCGGCGCCTTCGACCAGGCGTACGACCAGCTCGCCGTCGACGCCATGCGCTGGATAGCGCAGGCGGCGGGCGGCGGCGAGAGGGGCCGGGCCGCGGTCGCGGCCTTCGCCCGCGCCAGGGTCGCGGCGCAGGCCGAGAGGTACCGCGCGGAGCTGGAACGGGCGGCGCCCGAGGACCGCGCCAGGGTGCTGGCCGAAGCCCTCTCCAGGGACGGGTACGCTGCCACTGCGCGCAGCACGCCCGCCGCAGGCGGGGAGCAGCTCTGCCAGCACCACTGCCCGGTGGCCCACGCCGCCGAACAGTTCCCGCAGCTGTGCGAGGCGGAGACCGAGGTCTTCTCCCGCCTGCTCGGCACCCATGTACAGCGTCTGGCCACCATCGCCCACGGCGACGGCGTGTGCACGACGTTCATCCCCGGGACCGTCCCCGGACCCACCCCCAAGACCACCACCACAGCATCTGCAAGCACAGCCGGGAGGAACCCCGCATGACTCTCCCCACGGAGACTGCCCACCCTGAGCTGGAGGGCCTGGGCAAGTACGAGTACGGCTGGGCCGACCCGGACGCCGCCGGCGCGTCGGCCAAGCGCGGCCTCTCCGAGGAGGTCGTCCGCGACATCTCGGCGAAGAAGTCCGAGCCGGAGTGGATGCTGCAGCGCCGCCTGAAGGCCCTGAAGCTCTTCGAGAAGAAGCCCATGCCGAACTGGGGGTCGGACCTCAGCGGCATCGACTTCGACAACATCAAGTACTTCGTGCGGTCCACCGAGAAGCAGGCGCAGTCCTGGGAGGACCTCCCGGAGGACATCAAGAACACCTACGACAAGCTGGGCATCCCCGAGGCGGAGAAGCAGCGCCTGGTGGCCGGCGTCGCCGCCCAGTACGAGTCCGAGGTGGTCTACCACCAGATCCGCGAGGACCTGGAGAAGCAGGGCGTCATCTTCCTGGACACCGACACGGCGCTCAAGGAGCACCCGGAGCTGTTCCAGGAGTACTTCGGCACCGTCATCCCGTCCGGCGACAACAAGTTCGCCGCGCTGAACACCGCGGTGTGGTCCGGCGGCTCGTTCATCTACGTGCCCAAGGGCGTCCACGTGGACATCCCGCTCCAGGCCTACTTCCGGATCAACACCGAGAACATGGGCCAGTTCGAGCGGACGCTGATCATCGTGGACGAGGACGCCTACGTCCACTACGTCGAGGGCTGCACCGCGCCGATCTACCAGTCGGACTCGCTGCACTCCGCGGTCGTGGAGATCATCGTCAAGAAGGGCGCCCGCTGCCGCTACACGACCATCCAGAACTGGTCGAACAACGTCTACAACCTGGTCACCAAGCGCGCCGTGGCCTACGAGGGCGCGACCATGGAGTGGGTCGACGGCAACATCGGCTCCAAGGTGACCATGAAGTACCCGGCCGTCTACCTGATGGGCGAGCACGCCAAGGGCGAGACCCTCTCCATCGCCTTCGCGGGCGAGGGCCAGCACCAGGACGCCGGCGCCAAGATGGTGCACATGGCGCCCAACACCTCCTCCAACATCGTCTCCAAGTCGGTGGCGCGGGGCGGCGGCCGCACCTCCTACCGCGGTCTGATCGAGATCGCCGAGGGCGCCGAGGGCTCCAAGTCCAACGTGCTGTGCGACGCGCTGCTGGTGGACACCGTCTCGCGCTCGGACACCTACCCGTACGTCGACGTCCGCGAGGACGACGTGACGATGGGCCACGAGGCGACGGTCTCCAAGGTCAGCGACGACCAGCTCTTCTACCTCATGCAGCGCGGCCTGTCCGAGGACGAGGCGATGGCGATGATCGTGCGCGGCTTCGTCGAGCCGATCGCCAAGGAACTCCCCATGGAGTACGCGCTGGAGCTGAACCGGCTGATCGAACTGCAGATGGAGGGCGCGGTCGGCTGACCGCCGGTCCAGGCCCGGTCGGCCGGCGGTCCCCCCGTCCGGCCGGCCGGTCCTCCGTCCGGCCGGTCCCCCGACCGGGACGGGCCGGACGGGCCCCAGGCCCACCCGTGTGATCGTGAGCGACCCGAAGGGGGCGCCGCGGCCGGGAGCGACGAGATCGAGTGCGGCGGGAAACCGGCGACGCGCGGCATCGAGGAGCCCCGGAAGCGGACCGGAGCCCCCGGAGGCGAGCGAACACAGAACCTAGGAGCAACACGACAGCCATGGCTGAGGCTCAGAACATTCCGGCGGGGTCCACGACCACCGGAGCGATCGCGGTGGCCGCGGAGTCCACCGTCGCCACGAGGATGAGCGCGCCGCCGTCCTTCGACGTGGCCGACTTCCCCGTCCCGCACGGCCGCGAGGAGGAGTGGCGCTTCACTCCCCTGGAGCGGCTGCGCGGCCTGCACGACGGCACCGCCACCGCGGACGGCGCCGTCAAGGCCGAGGTCTCCGCGCCCGACGGCGTGACCGTCGAGACCGTCGGCCGCGACGACTCCCGCCTCGGCCGGGCCGGCAAGCCCGTCGACCGGGTCGCGGCGCAGGCGTACAGCTCCTTCGAGAAGGCGACGGTCGTCACCGTGCCCAAGGAGACCGTGCTCGACGAGCCGATCCGGCTCAGCGTGCAGGGCCAGGGCGGGGTCTCCTTCGGCCACACCGTCTTCGAGCTGGGGGCCTTCGCCGAGGCCGTGGTCGTCATCGACCACACCGGCGACGGCGTGCGCGCCGCCAACGTCGAGTACGTGCTCGGCGACGGCGCCAAGCTCACGGTCGTCTCCGTCCAGGACTGGGACGACACGGCCGTGCACTGCTCCCAGCACAGCGCGCTCGTCGGCCGCGACGCCACGTTCAAGTCCGTGGTCGTCACCTTCGGCGGCGACCTGGTGCGCCTCCACCCGCGCGTCAACTACGCGGGCCCGGGCGGCGAGGCCGAGCTGTACGGCCTGTACTTCACCGACGACGGCCAGCACCAGGAGCACCGGCTCTTCGTCGACCACGAGACGCCGAACTGCCGCAGCAACGTCGTCTACAAGGGCGCCCTCCAGGGCCGGGACGCGCACGCGGTGTGGATCGGCGACGTGCTGATCCGCGCCTCGGCCCTGGGCACCGACACCTACGAGCTCAACCGCAACCTCGTCCTCACCGACGGCGCGCGGGTGGACTCGGTCCCCAACCTGGAGATCGAGACCGGCGAGATCGTCGGCGCCGGCCACGCCTCGGCCACCGGCCGCTTCGACGACGAGCAGCTCTTCTACCTGATGGCCCGCGGCGTCCCGGAGAAGGAGGCCCGCCGTCTGGTGGTGCGCGGCTTCTTCGCCGAGCTGGTCCAGCAGATCGGCCTGCCGGACCTCCAGGACCGCCTGATCGCCAAGATCGAGGAAGAGCTGGAGGAGTCGGTCGCATGAGCGCCGAGGAAGCCACGGCCGGCGCGGGGGGTTTCGTCCGCGTCGCCGCGCTCGGCGAGCTGGAGGAGGACACCCCCAAGAGGGTGGAGGTCGCCGGCACGCCGGTCTCGCTCGTCCGCACCGAGGGCGAGGTCTTCGCGATCCACGACATCTGCTCGCACGCGAACGTCTCCCTGTCCGAGGGCGAGGTGGAGGACTGCCAGATCGAGTGCTGGCTGCACGGCTCCAGCTTCGACCTGCGCACCGGGAAGCCCTCGGGCCCGCCCGCCACGCGTCCCGTCCCCGTATACCCCGTCAAGATCGAAGGAGACGGCCCCGACGCGGCTGTGCTCGTCTCCGTCACCCAGGAGTCCTGAAGCCCCATGGCAACGCTTGAGATCCACGACCTGCACGTCTCCGTCGAGGCCGAGAACGGCCCCCGGGAGATCCTGCGCGGCGTCGACCTGACCGTGAAGCAGGGCGAGACGCACGCGATCATGGGCCCCAACGGCTCCGGAAAGTCCACCCTCGCCTACTCGCTGGCGGGCCACCCGAAGTACACCATCACCGGCGGCACCGTCACCCTGGACGGCGAGGACGTCCTGGAGATGTCGGTGGACGAGCGCGCCCGCGCCGGTCTCTTCCTCGCCATGCAGTACCCGGTCGAGGTCCCCGGGGTGTCCGTCTCCAACTTCCTGCGCACCGCCGCCACCGCCATCCGCGGCGAGGCCCCCAAGCTGCGCACCTGGGTCAAGGAGGTCAAGGAGGCCATGGAGCGCCTCCACATCGACCCCTCCTTCGCCGAGCGGAACGTCAACGAGGGCTTCTCCGGCGGTGAGAAGAAGCGCCACGAGATCCTCCAGCTGGAGCTGCTCAGGCCCAAGGTCGCGATCCTCGACGAGACCGACTCCGGCCTGGACGTGGACGCCCTGCGCATCGTCTCCGAGGGCGTGAACCGCGTCCGCTCCACCGGTGAGGTCGGCACCCTGCTGATCACCCACTACACGCGTATCCTGCGCTACATCAAGCCCGACCACGTCCACGTCTTCGCGGCCGGACGGATCGCCGAGTCCGGCGGCCCGGAGCTGGCGGACAAGCTGGAGGAAGAGGGCTACGAGGCCTATGTGAAGGGCGGCCAGGCCGCGTGACACCCACGCGCCGGGCCACCGCGGACCAGCGGGCCACCGACCGTCCCGCCCGGCCCCGCCGGGCGGGTGCCAGCACCACGCCCCCGGCCTCGCGGCCGGGGGCCGTCCCCGGCCGCCCGAGCGGCGGGGCGAACGGAGGAACAAGGGCGTGACACAGCTGCCGGGCCTTCTCGACACAGAGGCGATCCGCAAGGACTTCCCCCTCCTGGACCGCACGGTCCACGACGGCAGGAAGATCGTGTACCTGGACAACGCGGCGACCTCGCAGAAGCCGAACCAGGTGCTGGACGTGCTGAACGACTACTACGCGCGGCACAACGCCAACGTCCACCGCGGTGTGCACGTGCTCGCCGAGGAGGCCACGGCGCTGTACGAGGGCGCGCGGGACAAGGTCGCCGCCTTCGTCAACGCCCCGAGCCGCGACGAGGTGATCTTCACCAAGAACGCCTCGGAGTCGCTCAACCTCGTGGCGAACATGCTCGGCTGGGCGGACGAGCCGTACCGCGTCGACGACCGGACCGAGATCGTCATCACGGAGATGGAGCACCACTCCAACATCGTGCCGTGGCAGCTGCTGGCGCAGCGCACGGGCGCGAAGCTGAAGTGGTTCGGCCTCACCGACGACGGGCGCCTGGACCTGTCGAACATCGAGGAGGTCATCACCGAGCGGACCAAGGTCGTCTCGTTCGTGCTGGTCTCCAACATCCTGGGCACGGTCAACCCGGTCGAGACGATCGTCCGCCGCGCCCAGGACGTCGGCGCCCTCGTGGTGGTCGACGCCTCCCAGGCCGCCCCGCACATGCCGCTGGACGTGCAGGCGCTCCAGGCCGACTTCGTGGCCTTCACCGGCCACAAGATGTGCGGCCCGACCGGCATCGGCGTGCTGTGGGGACGGCAGGAGCTGCTGGAGGACCTGCCGCCGTTCCTCGGCGGCGGCGAGATGATCGAGACCGTCTCGATGCACTCCTCCACCTACGCCCCCGCCCCGCACAAGTTCGAGGCGGGCACCCCGCCGATCGCCCAGGCCGTCGGGCTGGGCGCGGCGGTGGACTACCTCACGTCGGTCGGCATGGACCGCATCGCCGCCCACGAGCACGCGATCACCGAGTACGCGGTCTCCCGGCTGCGGGAGGTCCCCGGTCTGAGGATCATCGGTCCGGCCACGGCCGAGGACCGGGGCGCGGCGATCTCCTTCACGCTGGGCGACATCCACCCCCACGACGTGGGACAGGTCCTCGACGAGCAGGGCATCGCCGTCCGGGTCGGCCACCACTGCGCCCGGCCCGTCTGCCTGCGGTACGGGGTTCCGGCGACCACACGGGCGTCGTTCTACCTGTACTCCACTCCCGCCGAGGTCGACGCCCTGGTGGAGGGTCTGGAACATGTGCGGAACTTCTTCGGTTGATGTTCCGTGACCCCATGACGGACGACTGCAGCGGCTGAAGGTGACTCGTGAAGCTCGACTCCATGTACCAGGACGTGATCCTGGACCACTACAAGCACCCGCACGGACGGGGGCTCCGCGACGGCGACGCCGAGGTGCACCACGTCAACCCGACGTGCGGTGACGAGGTCACGCTGCGGGTGAGGCTGGACGGCTCCACCATCGCGGACGTCAGCTACGAGGGGCAGGGCTGCTCCATCAGCCAGGCCAGCGCCTCGGTGCTGAACGAACTGCTGGTCGGCAAGGAGGTCGGCGAGGCCCGCAGGATCCAGGAGACCTTCCTGGAGCTGATGCAGTCCAAGGGCCGGATCGAACCGGACGACGCCATGGAGGAGATCCTGGAGGACGCGGTCGCGTTCGCGGGGGTCTCGAAGTACCCGGCGCGCGTCAAGTGCGCGCTGCTGAGCTGGATGGCATGGAAGGACGCCACCGCCCAGGCCCTGGGCGGCGGCTCCGCCGACACGAGGGCCGACGAAAAGGCCGGCGGAAAGGCCGAGGAGAGGACCGCATGAGCGAGACCCCGACCACGACGAAACCGGTGAGCGAGGACGAGGTCCGCGAGGCGCTCTACGACGTGGTGGACCCCGAGCTGGGCATCGACGTCGTCAACCTGGGCCTGGTCTACGGGATCCACATCGACGACGACAACAGCGTCACCCTGGACATGACCCTGACGTCCGCGGCCTGCCCGCTGACCGACGTGATCGAGGACCAGGCCCGGTCGGCCACCGACGGCCTGGTCAGCGAGCTGAGGATCAACTGGGTCTGGATGCCGCCGTGGGGCCCGGACAAGATCACCGACGAGGGGCGCGAGCAGCTCCGCGCGCTCGGCTTCAACGTCTGAGGTCGTCCCGCACCGCGAGGACGGCACGACGGGCACGACGAACCGCGGCCCGGGGCCGCCGGCACACGCCGGCGGCCCCGGGCCGCGGTGTTGCCGCGGTGTCCCCCCGGCGGTGGCGCCCAGCCCGTGACGCCGCCGCCGGGGGCGTCCCGGGCTACCGCCCGTGCCACCACCTCGCCAGGGAGTCCCACCAGTGCCCCGGAGCGCCGTGCGCGGACCCGGCCCCGCCCGCGCCGGGCGCCGGCCCGGACGGCACGGAGGGGGCCGGCGGCGGGGCCTGCTCCGCGTCCCCTCCGCGGTCCGTGGAGGACCGCCGCGCGGGGACGACCGGCGGGAAGCGCACCGGCAGGGAGACCAGGCTCCGGTTGAAGGGGCCCTGCCGCCACCGCAGCTCATCCGCCCCGACGGCCAGCTCGATGTCGGGGACGCGGTCGAGGAGCTTCTCCACGGCGACCGTGGCGATCAGCCGGGCGGGGCTCTTCGCCGGGCAGGTGTGCGGGCCCACGCCCCAGGCCAGGTGGGCGCGGTTGCCGACGCGGCGGTCGCCGGCCAGGGCCGGATCGCCGTGCACGGCGATGAAGCTCATCAGCATGGGCTCGCCCGCGCGCACGAGGGTCCCGTCGAGCTCCTCGTCCCGGATCGGGTAGTGGATGGCGTAGTTGGCCATCGGCGGGTCGTTCCACAGCACCTCGTCGAGCGCGTCCTCGACCGGCATGCTGCCGCCCGCCAGGTCGCCGGCGAACCGGTCGTCGGACAGCAGCAGCCGCAGGGCGTTGCAGATCAGGTTCTGCTCGGCCTCGATGCCCGCGCCCAGCAGCAGCACCAGCTGGTGGATCATCTCCTCGTCGGTGAGCCCGTGGGGGTGGGCCATCATCCAGGACGTCACGTCCGGTCCCGGCCGCCTCCGCTTGAGCGCCACCAGTTCGGCGAGACCCTCGGCCAGCACGGCGTTGGCCCTCTCGGAGTCGGCGTCGGCGTCGAAGACCCCGGCCATGCCCCGGGCCAGCTTCCCCCCGATGTCCTCCGGGCAGCCGAAGAGCCGCTGGAAGACCAGCAGGGGCAGCACGGCGCCGTACTCGCCGAGCAGGTCGGCCCGCCCCTCGGGACCGATCCGGTCGATGAGGACGTCGGCGCCGCGCTCCACGTGCTCCCGCAGCGCGCCGGGGTCCACGCGGCCGAGGCTGTCGGCGATGACGGTGCGCAGGCGTTCGTGCTCCTCGCCGTCGGTCCACAGGGCGTTCGGCCGGTACATCATCATCGGCACGACCGGGCTGTCCGCCGGAACCGTCCCGTCGGCGAGCGCCTTCCAGCGGCGCGGGTCCTTGGAGAACCGGTCCGGGCTGCGCAGCACCTCCAGGGCGGTGTCGTACCCGATGACCGCCCAGGCGGCGACGCCGGGCGCTATCTCCACGGGGGCGACGGAGCCGTGGGCGCGCAGGCGCGTGAAGGTCGCCATGGGATCGGCGGCGAACTCCGGGCCGTACAGGCGCTCGACGCCGGGGGAGCCGGCGGGCCGGGCCGCGGACCCGCCGGCGTGCGCCGGGCAGCCCGGCGGCGGGACGGCGTCCGGCGCGGGACGGGACGTGGTCATCGCTGCTCCTGGAGGGTGAGGGTCTGGAGGTACTCGACGAGGGAGATCAGCGCCCTGGACGACGACGCGGCCTCCCGGGCGTCGCAGACGACCAGAGGCGTCTCCGGCAGCAGGTCGAGCGCCTCGCGGATCTCCGACTCGGGGAAGACCGGCGCGTCGTCGAACTGGTTGACGGCGACCGCGTACGGCATCCCGTGCTCCTCCAGCACGCCCATGATGTCGAAGGACTGGTCGAGCCGCCGGGTGTCCGCCAGCACCAGCGCGCCGAGGGCGCCGTGCATCATGTCCTTCCACAGCCGCATGAAGCGCTTCTGGCCGGGGGCGCCGAACAGGTACAGCACCAGCGAGTCGCTGAGCGTGAGGCGGCCGAAGTCCATGGCGACGGTGGTCGTGGTCTTGTCGGGGGCCCCGGCCAGGTCGTCGATCAGCTCGCCGGCCTGCGTCATGATCTCCTCGGTGCGCAGCGGCCGGATCTCGGAGAGCGTGCCGACGAACGTGGTCTTGCCGACGGCGAAGTGCCCCACGACCAGGATCTTGACCGCGGTGGTGACCGTGTCCGGGACGTGGACCCGGTCAGAAGCGGGAGCGGAGCCCATCGAGTACCTCCTGCAGGAGTCGGGCGTCGGGAAGTTGAGCCTTGGGGACGGGGGGCCGGACGGTGATGTGGCCGCTGTCGACGAGGTCGCTGATCAGCACCTTGGTGACGCTCGTGGCCAGGCCGAGGTGCCCCGAGACCTCGGCGACCGACAGCGCCCCTCCCCGGCACAGCTCCATGACGCGGCGCTTCTCCGGGCTCAGACCGTCCAGGGGGCGGCCGCCCGCCGCGGTCACCAGCGTCACGAGATCCAGCGTGTTGCGCGTCGGATGGGCACGGCCGTCCGTGACGACGTACGGCCGTACGAGTCCTCTGTCGCGCCGGGGACGCGGCGGGGTCATGCGGTACCGGACGCGGAGTCCTGCCGGGGCGGAGTGGTCAGCTCCTTGCCCAGCCGGTCGACCAGCTTGTGCATGCTGTAGGTGACCGCCTCCATGTCCACGTCCTGGCCGGCGGAGACCGCCAGGTAGGCGCCCGCGCCGGCGGCCACCAGGAAGACGTACCCGTCGACGAACTCCACGAGCGTCTGCTGCCACGGCGAGGACTCGTGCCCGCAGAACTCGGCGGTGCTGCGGCTGATCGACTGCAGACCGGACAGGGCCGCGGCCTGCCGCTCGGCCTCGTCGCGCCGGATGCCCTGGGAGTGGGCGCGGAGCATGCCGTCGGCGGAGAGCAGGATGGCGTGGCGGGCCGCCGGCACCTTGAGGACCTCGTCGAGCATCCATCCCAGCTCGTTGGTCATGTGGCCGTTCATTCCTGGGAGTTCCCTTCACTGTCCTGGGACGCGCCGCGGCCCGAGCGGGTGCCGCGGGCGAACGCGCTCATGCGCGAGGCGGTTTCGGTGGCCGGGCGGACCAGCGCGGGACCGGAGTCGGCCGGAGCCGCGCCGCCGCCGGACGCGGGGGGCAGGGACCGGCGCCTGCGGCGCTTGGGCAGTCCCCCGGCCGTGGCCTCCCGCGCCGCCGGCTCGGGGGAGGCCGCGGCGGCCGGACCGGGGAGGGCGGGGGCGTCCGGGGGGACCGGCCCGCCGGCGGCGTCCCCGCCGGGCCCGGCCGGGGCGGTCTCCGACACGGCCGGCGCCCCGTTCTCCCGGCCGGCGCCGGCCGGCCCGGCGGGCGGCTCCTGTTCGAGGAGCGCGTTGGGGAGGAAGAGGACGGCCCGCACACCGCCGTAGGGGGACTGGGAGTCGACGGAGACGGCGAAGCCGTACCGGGCGGCGAGGACGCCGATGACGGCGAAGCCGAACTGCGGCGGATCGCCGAGCCGGTTGATGTCGACGTCCTCGTGTCCGGACAGGCGCCGGGTGGCCTCCTCGATCTCGTGCGCGTCCATGCCGACGCCCGCGTCGTCGACGACGATGCAGGCGCCGTTGTGCGCGGGCCGGATGCCGACCTCGACGGTGGTGTTCGGCTGGGAGTGCCGCGCCGCGTTGTCCAGCAGTTCGGCGACCGCGAGGACCACCGGCTCCACGGCCCGGCTCACCACGGCCGTGTCCACCCGGGAGTGGACGCGGACGCGCCGGTAGTCCCGGATCCGCGACGTGGCCCCGCGCACGACGTCGAGCAGGGGCGAGGCGACCCGCTGCCGTCCGGGCCACGAACCGCAGAGCACGGCGATGGCCTGCGCCCTCCGGCCGAACTGCGCGTTGGCGTGGTCGATCTCCAGCAGGTCGCGGAGCACGTCGGGGTTGTCGTGCCGGTCCTGCATGTCCGAGATCGACAGCTGCTGCTCGTTGGCCAGGGCCTGGAGGGCGCGCACCGCGCCCTTCAGCGCGGTCTTCGCCGACCGGTCGGCGCGGGAACGCGCGGCCGCGGCGGCGCTGGTGAACATCTCGACGACCTTCTCCAGGTTCGCCCCGTACGCCGTCGCGGCGAGTTCCGCGTCGAGCGGCCCGGGCACGGACGCGACGCAGTGGGGCGCCTCGACCAGCGCGGCGAGCCGGACCTCGACGAGGTGCCGGACCTCTTCCTCACGAGCGCGCAGGGCGGCCTCGGAACTCGTCAGGCGACGGCGCAGGCGGGCGCCGATCCGGTTCTGGCGCACCAGCAGCACAGCCGCGGGAGCGGCTGTGGCGAGGCACCAGAACACCGCCTCCGGTATGTGTTGTGTCATCGGGTCCTCGGGCAGGGGGAGCAGGACGTCAGGCCTGCGAGGGAACGCGACAGGCGGAAGCGGCCGGGGCCGACGACCCGTCGGGGTCCGGTCGGCGGGCCGGGTACGGCGCTGGGGATGCCAGGGCCCACCCACGTCCGTCACGGGCGCTGGAATGCCTGATCATCCTAGGGATGGCCGATTGCTTCAAGCGTCCGGCCGCTTCCGATCCGGAATCGGAAGGTCACCCTCCGATGTCCTCCATCGCCTCTCCACCGCTCCTTCACAGTCGGCGGCGGCCGCCGTCCGGGTCCCACCCGCACCCGCCCGCCCCCTCCGGCCCGGTGCGCGGAACGTCCGGCCGGCGGACCGGTTCGCGCTCGCCGAACGCGCCCGGTTAGCGTTTGACCATGACCGATGCACCCGCACCCTCCCCCCGCAGGACCGGCGCCGTCGCCGCCGGGCTCGCCACCATCGCCTCCGACGGCGGAGCCGTCCTCGACACCTGGTTCCCCGCCCCCGAACTGGTCGAGGAGCCCGGCCCGGCCGGGACCGAGCGGCTGACCGCCGAGCGCGCCGCCGAGCTGCTGGGCGACGCCGCGCCGCAGGCGCTCGGCCCGGACCCGCTCCGCGGCGTCGAGGTCGTCGCCGTCCGCACGGTGATCTCCTCCCTGGAGGACAAGCCCCTGGACGCGCACGACGTCTACCTGCGGCTGCACCTGCTCAGCCACCGCCTGGTCAAGCCGCACGGCCAGAACCTCGACGGCGTCTTCGGCCTGCTCGCCAACGTGGCCTGGACGAACCTCGGGCCCGTCCCCGTCGACCGGATCGAGCGGACCCGCCTGGCCGCCCGCGCCGCCGGGAAGCAGCTCACGGTCACCAGCGTCGACAAGTTCCCGCGGATGACCGACTACGTCATCCCCAAGGGCGTGCGCATCGGCGACGCCGACCGCGTCCGGCTGGGCGCCCACCTCGCCTCGGGCACCACCGTGATGCACGAGGGCTTCGTCAACTTCAACGCCGGGACGCTGGGCACCTCCATGGTCGAGGGCCGGATCAGCGCGGGCGTCGTCGTCGACGACGGCTCCGACATCGGCGGCGGCGCCTCGATCATGGGCACCCTCTCCGGCGGCGGCAAGCAGACCATCTCCATCGGCAGGCGCTGCCTGCTCGGCGCCGAGGCGGGCCTGGGCATCTCGCTCGGCGACGACTGCATCGTGGAGGCGGGCCTGTACCTGACGGCCGGCACCCGGGTCACCCTGCCCGACGGCCAGGTCGTCAAGGCGCTGGAGCTGTCCGGCGCGAGCAACCTGCTCTTCCGCCGCAACTCCACCACCGGAGCCGTCGAGGCCATCCAGCGGTCCGGCTCCTGGGGCGGCCTCAACGAGGCGCTCCACAGCCACAACTGACCGCGCCTCCGCGGCCCCCGGGCCCGCCGCCCGCACCGGGCGGCGGGCCCGTTACCCTTTCCGGCCATGGGCGACCTCGCAAGCGGAATGCGGTACCTCGGGCAGGGCCAGCGGTGGGTCCTGCGCAACGGGCGGTGGTTCGGGTTCGGACTGCTGCCCGCGCTGATCACCCTCGTGCTGTACGGGGCCGCCCTGACCGCTCTGGGCTTCTGGGCCGACGACCTGGCGGCCTGGGCCACCCCGTTCGCCGACGACTGGGAGTCGCCCTGGCCCGGGCTGCTGCGCGGCACGTTCACCGCGCTGCTGTTCGCCGCGGGACTGCTGCTGGCGGTGCTGACCTTCACCGCCGTCGCCCTGCTGGTCGGCGAGCCCTTCTACGAGGCGCTGTCGGAGAAGGTCGAGGAGTCCGAGGGCGGCGGGCCCGGGGGGCCGGACCGCCCGCTGTGGCGGGACCTGTGGATCTCGCTGTGCGACAGCCTCCACGTCCTGCTCCGGATGGCCGTCTTCACCGTGCCGCTGTTCGTGCTCGGCTTCGTCCCCGTCGTCGGCCAGACCGTCGTCCCGGCGGCCGGCTTCGCCGTCTCCGGTTTCTTCCTCACCGCGGAGCTCACCTCGGTCGCCCTCCAGCGCCGGGACGTCCCCGTCCGGGAGCGGCTGCGGATGCTGCGCGAGCGCAAGGCCCTCGCGCTCGGCTTCGGGGTGCCGCTGGTGCTGGCCTTCCTGGTGCCGCTGGTCGCGGTCCTGCTGATGCCGGGCGCGGTGGCGGGCGCCACCCTCCTGGTGCGGGACCTGGCGGACGGCCGGGCGGACGGGGACGGCGGCGCCACCGGAGGGGCCGGGGAGGGCGGCGGGGACGCCGGGCCGCACCCGCACCGGCCGCACCCGCCGTACCCGCAGGGGACGGCGGAGGCGGCGCGGACTACCCCACGGCCTTCCTGAGGGCGTCGGCCAGCCGCAGGGTGAGCGCCTCGCCGGCCGGGAGCAGCGGCGGACGGGGCGGGCCGCCCGGCAGTCCCGCCGCCGCGAACAGCGCCTTGACGGCGACCGTGCCGGGCACGTCGGACATCATCGCGTCGATCAGCGGGATCAGCGCCCGGTGGCGCCGCGCGGCCCCGGCGTGGTCGCCGGCGTCGAAGGCGTCCAGCACGCCGCGCACGGCCGGACCGGCCACGTTGGCGACCGTGCTGACGCAGCCGCGGGCGCCGATCGCGCGCAGCGGCAGGTTCAGCTCGTCGCAGCCGGAGTAGTACGCCAGCCCCGTGGCGGCCAGCACCTTCGCCGTCTTCAGCAGGTCGTACGCGCAGTCCTTGACGGCCAGGATCCGGGGGTGCTCCGCCAGCCGCTCCAGCGTCCCGGCGGTCAGCGCGGTGCCCTCGCCGGTGCGGGCGGGGATGTCGTAGAGCATCACCGGCAGGTCGGTGGCGTCGGCGACGGTGGCCAGGTGGCGGGCGACGGCCTCCTGGCCGGGGCGGGAGTAGTACGGCGTGACGACCAGCAGCCCGTGGGCGCCCGCCCGCGCCGCGGCCCGGGCCAGTTCCACCGAGTGCCGGGTGTCGCCGGTGCCGACGCCCGCGACGATCCGGGCCCGCCCGCCGACCTCCTCGGCCACGGCCCGCACCAGCGCGGTCTTCTCCTCGTCGGAGGTGGTCGGGGACTCGCCGGTGGTGCCGTTCAGCACCAGCGCGTCGCAGCCGCCGCGGTCCACCAGGTGGGCGGCGAGCCGCCGGGCGCCGGGGAGGTCCAGCTCCCCCTCGGAGGTGAACGGGGTGATCATGGCGGCGGCGACGCGGCCGAAGGGGGAGTCGGTCATGGGGGCGAGTCTGGCCCAGGCGGCGGCGGCCGGTCCAACCGGTTCCGCCGGCGGAACCGGCCGGCCCGGCCGCACGGTCCGGCGGGACGGCCGTCCGGCCGGCCGCGCCCGTGACCGCCGCGGCGCGCCCGCCGTGCCGCCCGCCCTCACCGGGGCGGGCGGCACGGCCGGGGTGTCAGGGGCGGAAGCGGATCACCTGGGGGTCGTGGTCGCTGGCCTGGTCGGCGAACTCCGCGTTGACGTGGACGATGTCGTAGTCGAAGCGGCGGATGCCGGGGGAGACCAGGGTCTGGTCCAGCACCTGGGAGTTGCCGTCGAAGACGTAGGTGTAGCGCTCGGACTCCGGCAGCGACAGCACCGCGCTGCGCAGCGCGCCGCCCGCGGTCAGCGCGCGGGCCGTGGCGGAGAACTCGAAGTCGTTGATGTCGCCCAGCACCACGACGTCGGCCTTCCGGTCGACCGCCAGCACCTGCCGCACGAAGCGGTTGACCACCGTCGCCTGCCGGATCCGCTGGACCTCGGAGGAGCGGTTCGGCGGCTGGACGGCCGCGTGGAGGGACTGGTCGCCGCCCTTGGAGGCGAAGTGGTTGGCGATCACCACGACCGTCCTGCCGCGGAAGCGGAACTCGCCGGCCAGCGGCTTGCGGCTGTCCTCCCACGCGGTGTCGTTCGGCGCGACACGGGCGGGGGAGTGGGTCAGCACGGCCCGGCCGCGCTCGCGCTTCACGCCCACCGCGGTGGTCGCGTCCGCGCCGGGCCGGTCCACGAAGGAGACCCGCTCGGGGTTGAAGAGGAAGACGTTGCGGATGTTGCCGCCGGGCTGGCCGCCGTCGGAGTCGTCGGCCGGGTCGACCGAGCGCCAGTCGTAGCGCGGACCGCCCGCGGCCACGATGGCCTCGGTGAACCGCTTCACGGTCTCGCCGGCGGACACCACCTCGTCGTTCAGGGGGCCGTTGTCGTCCTGGATCTCCTCCAGGGCGAGGATGTCGGGGGAGGCGAGGTTCTCCACCACGCCGCGCGCCAGCCGGTCGAACTTCTCCTGGTCGTTGCCCGGGTGGAGGTTCTCCACGTTGTAGGTGGCCACGGCCAGTTCGCCCCGGCGCTGGGCGCGGGTGCGCTCCCGCTCCAGGCCGCCGTCGGCCACGGTGCCCAGCTCGCGGGCGGCCACCAGGTAGCCGCCGTACTGGTCGTAGTCCAGCGGTCCGGTGGTGGCGCCGGTGAGGACGTCCCCGGTGTTCGCGGTGGGGAAGGGCTGCTGGGCCAGCGGGACCAGCGACTCGACCTTGACGCGGCCGGGGTTCTGCTCGTCGTAGCCGCCGTAGACCGTGCCGCCGCGCCGCGTGGGGTTGTCCCCGGGCCTGACGGTCACCCACAGTTCGGCGTGCTCGGTGCTGGGGCCGACCACGCGGGCGTCGCGGACCTGGACGTCCATGCCCTCCAGCGACTCGTACAGGTCCAGCGCGTAGGCGTCCGGGCGCAGTTCGAGCCCCTCGATGCCGCCGCCCGCGGCCGGGTCGCCCTGGGGGGCGTACGCGGCGGGGACGGAACGGGAGTCCAGGACGACCGGGTCGGGCAGGGCGTTGCCGGAGGAGACCACGGTGACCTGGGGCCGGGTTATCTGCGTGACCGTCTGGTTGCCGGAGGACTCGCCGCCCTGGCGGTACTCGTCGACCGTGCCCGACACCCTCACCAGGTCGCCGACGGACACCTTCGGGGCCGAGCCGGTGTAGACGAAGAGGCCCTCGCTGGTGGCCGGGTCGGCGTCGGGCGCGGTGTCCTGGATCCAGAAGCCGCGCGATCCGTAGGCGCGGACGGCGGTGACGACGCCGGACACCTCCGACACCCGCTCGCCGTCGAGGGGCGAGACGCGGG
Organism: Streptomyces glaucosporus; assembly: GCF_039533345.1. Taxonomy (NCBI): domain Bacteria; kingdom Bacillati; phylum Actinomycetota; class Actinomycetes; order Kitasatosporales; family Streptomycetaceae; genus Streptomyces; species Streptomyces glaucosporus. Next base: position 19,996 of record NZ_BAAATJ010000021.1, read on the forward strand.
TGCTGCCCTGGATGTCGTGGACGCGGACGGCGCCGTCGTCCGCCGCCGCGGCGGGGACGGCCAGCAGGGTCGAGGTCAGGGCTGCGACGGTGAGCGCGGCGGTACGGGCCGGGGATCTGCTCAAGGGGGGCCTCCGGGGGCGGTGCGGTGGTGCTGGACGGGGAGACGGGAGGGAACGGAAGGGGGCCGTTCCGGCCGTAACCGGTGACAGGGGCCGCACAATTCGCACTGTGCGATTTCTACGCGCGTAACGTGCCGTCCCTGACGGGAGCTTGTCAAGCGGCTCCGGTGTACGCGGAGGGAAGGCCCGGTGAACCGTACGGAGGAGGCGGAAGCGGTCTACGCTGGGGCAGCGTCCTGCCCTTACGCCCCCACCGAGGAGCGCCCCTCAGATGACCGGTGCCGACCGCCCCACCGTGCCCCCCGTACGGCTGCCCGCCGACGCCGAACTGGCGCGGGACGCCCTCGCCTCGCCGCTGCTGTCGCGCGCGGCCCGGCTCGCGCGCTGGGCGGGGGAGGGAACCCCGGTCGGAGCGGGGGGCGGGCTCCCCGCCGAGCGGCTGGCGGAGGCCGCCGCCGTCCTCGGCCTCGGCGCGGACGGGAGCGGCCCGGCGCACGCCGCGCGGGCGTGGGAGACGGCCGTCGGCACCGGCCTGGTGGACGTCACCGGGGACGGCGCCGGAGCCGGCGAGGCCTTCGCGGGCGAGGCGCTGGCCCTGCTCACCCGGGGCGGCCCGGCCGACGTGCTGGAGGTCTGGCGCGGCGGCCTGGAGCGGATCCTCTCCGGCGCCGCCGACCGCGGCGCGCCCGGCGGCAGCCCGGAGGAGGCGCGCTTCCTCGACAGGGCCCTCGGCAGCCTCTACCTCATGACCGCGGGCGACCCCGCCGTGGGGGCCGGGGCGATGGTGCCGCTGCCGGTGCTCGCCGCCTCGATGGTCGTCCCCGAGGGCATGGAGCACCCCACCGACGCCGTCCTGGAGGAGGTCTCGGTGGCGATGGTCACGCTGGACGAGCGGTTCCGGGCGCTGGAGCAGACCGGGATGGTCGCCTACCGGCCCGTGGACACGGCCCTGATCGGGGAGCCGGCCGACGGCGCCGGCGCGCCCGGCACCGCCTCCGGGGAGCCGCCCGCCGCCGGCGCCCCCGGTGAGGAGGAGGTGGCCCGCTACGGCATGGTGCGGCTCACCCCGCTGGGCCTGTACGCCGTACGGCGGCGGATGCTGGACGAGGGCGTCGCGGCCCCCCTCGTGGGCGACCTCGCCGGGGCCGGCGCCGAGGCGCTGCTGGCCGCCCTGCCCGGCCACGGCGAGGAGGCCGCCAGGGCCGAGGTCGAACTGTGGCTCGCCCGGCGCACCCCCCTGGAGGCCGCCCGCGAACTCCTCGCCGCCGCGCGGGGGGACGACGAGGGCGCGCCGCGCCGCCGGCTGGCCTGCCAGCAGGCCCTGTCGCTGCTCGGCGCGGAGGCCGAGCCCGCCCTGCGGGAGGTCCTCGGCGACGGCCACCTGGGCGGGCTGGCCCGGGTCTGGCTCTCCGAGCGCGGCTTCGGGGACGTCCCGGCGCCTTCCGAGGAGATGGTGTTCTGGCTCACCGTGGACACCCTGGCCGCGCAGCTCGCGGCGGAGGGCGGCGGGGACGGGTCGGCGGAGCTGCGGGACCTGGTGCGCGGCCTGGTCGACCAGCACAGCGGCTTCTTCGACAAGGCCTGGCGCGTCGACCACCCGGCGACCGGCGAGGTGCTGGAGGCGATGAGCCGCGTGCACCCGGACCGGCAGGCCGCCAGGGACGCGCGGAAGGCGGCGTACAGGGCGCGGTCGCGCGGCTGAGCGGACCGGTTCGGGCGGCGTTCAACTCGCGTTCGCCGGCAGGCGGGATCGTGGACGGCATCGAGCCGATCCGACGGGAAGACCGGGAGAGACGATGCCGACCAGCAGCGCAGTCAGCCCACGGAACCCCACCAGGAGGTCCGTCGTCGCCGGCGCCGGAATCGCCCTGACGGGCAGCGCGGGCATCCTCGCCGGGGCGTCGGGCGCGTTCGGCACCCAGGACCGCGAGGACGGCGGGGAGGACCGCGGGAGGGGAGGGGAGGCGCGCGGCGGCTCCCCGGGGTACGGCCCGCTGCTGCCCGACCCGGCCGGGGTGCTCGCCCTGCCCGCCGGCTTCTCCTACCGCGTCCTGACCCGCTGCGGCGTCACCCGGCTGGAGAGCGGCGAACACACCCCCGCCAAGCACGACGGCACCGCCGCCTTCGCCGGACCCCGGGGCAGGACGCTGCTGGTCAACAACCACGAGCTGAAGGGGCCCCGGAGCGCCTGGGAGCACCCCGTGCCGCTCGCCGAAGGCCTGGTCTACGACCCGGCCGCCTCGGGCGGCTGCACGGTGGTGGAGGTCTCCGCGGAGGGGGAGAGGCTCGCCGAGTGGGTGGGCATCGCCGGCACCTCCACCAACTGCGCGGGCGGGGTGACCCCCTGGGGCACCTGGCTGACCTGCGAGGAGAACTCCGACCGGGCCGGTGAGAACGGCATGACCCGCGACCACGGCTACGTCTTCGAGGTGGACCCCCGCGACCGGCGGGCCAACCTCGACCCCAGGCCCGTCAAGGCGCTGGGGCGCTTCGACCACGAGGCCGTCGTGGTGGACCCCCGGCGCGGCCACATGTACCTGACGGAGGACGACTCCGACCCCAACGGCCTGCTGTTCCGCTGGACGCCGCCCAAGGGCTTCCGGCACGGGCGCGGGCGGCTGCGCACGCTCGCCGACGACGCCGGGACCCTCCAGGCGTTCCGCTGCTTCGACTCCGGCGGGCGGTTCGTCGACGACCTCTCCCGCGCGGTGCGGCCCGGCACGGTCTACGGCGTGGACTGGGTGGACGTCCCCGACCGCGACGCGCGGGAGGTGCCCGTCCGCAGGCAGTTCACGGGGAGCGAGGTCACCCGCGCCCGCAAGCTGGAGGGCATGTGGTGGGCCGACGGCGGCGCGTACGTGGTCGCCTCCTACGCCCGCGACGCGGACAGCCCCGGCCAGCCGCACGACGGCCAGGTGTGGTTCTACGACCCCGGCCGCCGCACCCTGACCCTCAAGCTGCGCTTCGGGGTCAACCGGGATCCGCTGGCCCCCGGCGGGCTCGACGGCCCCGACAACATCACGGTCTCGCCGCACGGCGGGGTGATCATCGCCGAGGACGGCGAGGGCCTCCAGCACCTGATGGGGGCCGACGACCGCGGCCGGGCCTATCCGATCGCGCGCAACGAGGTGAACATCGGCACCGGGGAGGAGCCGGAGTACGGCGAGTTCACCGGGGTCTGCTTCTCGGCCGACGGCCGGACGCTGTTCGCCTGCATCCAGGACCCGGGCATCCTGCTCGCCGTCACCGGGCCCTGGCGGCACCACTGAGGGACCGTCACCGCCGGCGGCGCCGGAAACGGCGGACATGCGGCGGGGAGACGGCGAGCGGCCCGCGGGAGGCATCCCGCGGGCCGCTCGTCACGCGTGCGTCACGCCGCGGTGATCATCCCGTCCTGCCGGGCCTCCCGCCACAGGACCCGCAGCCTGTCCAGCTCCGCCAGCTCCTGCCGCGTCCACGGACGGTCTCCGTGGGCGCGCACGAAGGCGCGGAGCGCCTCGTTCGCCTGGGCGGGGGTCTGGCGCAGGGGCCGGGCGGTTCCTTGTTCGGGGCTGGTGGACATGGCACCAGGGTAGGCGCTGGGTATGACAATGGCAGGTCACTTTCCGTGCCCCTCTGCCGTGTGGTTTAAACCTGAAATTCTCCACAAGGCGTCGATATTGTGTCTGACCTGCGAACACGCGCGCGGAGGCGTGGAGTGAGGGGCGCGGTTCCCGTACGCGGGTGCGATGGATATCACTCCGTCAGGAGACGGTGACGCGCCGTCGGCGCCCCGGCGCGGACCGCCGGGCGGCCCTCCGCGCCCCCTACAGAGCCGCCCCTCCCGGCTTGACCATGCCGCGGACGGTGCGGGAGTCGACGTAGTCGCCCAGCGCCGTCATCTCCCACTCGCCCGAGAACTGACGGACCAGCTTGCACATCAGCACGCCCGTGCGCGGCTCGGACGAGGTCAGGTCGAAGCGGACCAGCTCCTCGCCGGTGGCGGCGTCCATCAGCCGGCAGTAGGCCTTGGCGACCTCGGTGAACTTCTGCCCGGAGAAGGAGTTCACCGTGAAGACCAGCCCCGTCACCTGGGGAGGGAGGCCGCCCAGGTGGACGGTGATGGTCTCGTCGTCGCCCGAGCCCTCGCCGGTGAGGTTGTCGCCGGAGTGCTGGATCGTCCCGTTCAGGATGGAGAGCCTGCCGAAGTAGCAGTTGTCGATCTTCTTCCGGTTGGGGTCGTACGCGATGACCGAGGCGTCGAGGTCGACGTTCCTGCCGCGGAAGGCGGGCTCCCAGCCCAGGCCCATCCGCACCGAGGACAGCAGCGGCTTGCCGCCCTTGACCAGGGAGACGGTCTCGTGCTTGCGCAGGCTCACCCGGCCCTTGTCCAGGTTGATCCTGCCGCCCGGGGAGGCGGCGGCCGGCGTGGGCGCGGCGGGAGGGGCGGCGACGGGCGGGGCGGCCGGCGCCGCCGGTGCCGGGGCGGCGGGGACGGGCTCGGGGGCGGGGGCGGCGGGCGCTGCGGGCTCCTCCACCGTCACCCCGAAGTCCGTGGCGATCCCGGCCAGCCCGTCGGCGTACCCCTGTCCGACCGCCCGCACCTTCCACGCGTCACCCCGGCGGTAGATCTCCACGACCACCAGCGCCGTCTCCGGCCCCAGCCGGGGCGGGGTGAAGGTGGCCACCACCGCGCCGCTCGCGGCGTCCCGGACGGTGGCGGTGGGCTCGGTGCCGGCGAAGGTCGCCCCCGGGGCGTCGAGGCTGGCGGTCACCACGACCTTCTCGATGCCGGCGGGCACCGCCGCGGTGTCCACGGTGATGGTGTCGGCGCCGCCCGCGCTGCTGTGGGTCACGCCGGGGCCGGCGGGCTGGTTGTAGAAGACGAAGTCGTCGTCGGAGCGCACCTTGCCGTCGGGGCCCAGGAGCAGGCCCGACACGTCGAGCCGCACCGGGGCGGTGACGTCCACGGCCACGCGCGCCACGGGGAGGGGGAGGTTGGAACCGGGGGTCATCGCAGTCATGGTCCGAATAACGGACGACGCCGCTTTGCGGTTCCATTACCTTCCCGGCGTGCCGCCGGGCCGCGCCCGTCCCGGCGGGCGGGGAGGCGCGGCCCGGGCGCCGCGTTCCCGGTGGTGAACGACCGCCGGACGCCGGAGCGAGCCGGGCGGCCCGTCCGGATCCGTTCGCGCAGGCCGCGGCGCGTCCTCTCCGGCCGGCAGGCGTCCTGAACCTCCTTCGGCGTTCAATTTCATGAACACCGGACGCCATCGTGAACCGGAAGCTAGGTGACCGCGAGGTCTGCCCGCCGCCCGGGCACCTGATCTACGCTTCGCCCGTCCCGCATCCCGCATCCCCTACGACCGAGGAGCTGCCCATGCGTGCCTCCGCCTTCCTCTACCCCTGGGACGTCGTCGGCGACCCGGACGCCGCCCGCCGGATCGCCGACCTCGGCGTCGAGCAGGTCACCCTCGCCTCCGCCTACCACTCCACCCGGGCGCTCACCCCGCGCCATCCGCGCCACCGGATCGTCACCGCGCGGCACTCCGCGGTGTACCACCCGGTGGACCCGGCCCGCTGGGAGGGCAGGGAGCTGCGCCCGTACGCGCAGGACTGGGTGGAGGGCGACGACCCGTTCGGGGAGGCCGCCGCCGCGCTCGCCGACGCCGGGCTGGAGGTGCACTCCTGGGTGATCCTCGCCCACAACAGCCGGCTCGGCGCCGACCATCCGCGCACGTCCGTGCGGAACGCCTACGGCGACCGCTACCCCTGGGCGCCCTGCATCGCCCAGGAGGAGGTGCGCGCCTACGCCGCCGCGCTGGCCGCCGAGTCCGCGGTGCGGCCGGGGGCGCGCGGCACGGAACTGGAGTCCTGCGGCTGGTACGGCCTGGCGCACCTCCACGCCCACGACAAGACCGGCGGAGTATCCCTCGGCGGCGCGGGCCAGTACCTGATGTCGCTGTGCTTCTGCCCGGCCTGCGAGACGGGCTACGCCTCGCTCGGCGCCGACCCCGGGCGCCTGCGGCGCGCCGTCACCGACGCCCTGGCGGCCCTGTGGGCCGGCGGGCGCGCGGACGCCGCCGGAGGGCGGGAAGAGGAGTGGGAGGCGGTGAACGGGCTGCTGGGGGCCGAGTGGGCGAAGGTGGCGGCGGCCTGGCGCAACCAGGTAGCTAGCGCTTTCCGAAGCGAGGTCGTCGAGGCCGTCCGCAAGGAGGCCCAGGCGCAAGGGAAGGAGGGATTCCGGGTGTTGCTGCACGCCGACCCGGCACCCCACCGCTGCGGCGCCAACGCCGGGGTGGACCCCGCCGGGGCGCTCGAGCAGGCCGACGGGGTGGTGCTGCCGTGCACCGGGGACGACGCCGAGCGCTCCGCGGTGCTCGCCCCCTTCCTCGCGCACCGGACCCCCTCCACCGTCCTGGCCGCCAACCTGACGGTGGTGGCGGGGATGGGCGGACGCCCCGAGCGGCTGGCCGAGGACGCCGCGCACGCCCGTGAGGCGGGCGCCGGCGAACTGCGCCTCTACCACGCCGGGCTGGCCTCCCCGGCGGACCTGGACGCGGTCCGCGAGGCCCTCTCCCGGCTCGGCTGACCCGCTCCCGCCCGCCCGGCCCTCTTCCGCCCGGGCCGGCCCGCACGGCCCCGCCCGGTGCGCGCCGACTGTCGCCGCACACCGCGTCGCCCTCGGTAAGCGCTTTCAAATCGGCCCCCGAAAGTTCTGTCAGAACCGTTGACGGAGCACGGGGGCCGACCTACTTTCTTCCCACCGCACGTCGTACGTCATACGTCATATACGAGACGCCGTATATGACGCGGTGCCGTGTGCCAGAGCCGACCTGAGAGCCGACCGCATGAGAGCCCCCCTGACCGGTGTCGCACCGGTGCCCGTCCCCTCCAGGACGCAGTACGTCATGGAGCATCTGACCCACGCCATCCTCACCGGACAGCTCACGCCGGGGCAGCCCCTGGTGGAGACCGAGCTGGCCGCGCGGTTCGGCGTGTCCAAGACCCCGGTCCGCGAGGCGCTGAAGACCCTCGCGGGCCGCGGGCTGGTCGTGATGAGCGAGTACAAGGGCGCCACCGTGCGCACCGTGGACGCCGCCATGGCCCGATCGGTCTACGACGTGCGGCTGCTGCTGGAGCCGGAGGCGCTGCGCCGCACCGTCGCCGGGAAGGCGGACCTGGCCGGCGCCCGGGCCGCGCTGGAGCGGGCCGACGCCGCCGCCGACCGCGCCGACCGGTCGCTGGCCAACCGGGACTTCCACCGCGCCCTCTACCTGCCCTGCGGCAACCCGCTGCTGGCGCGGATGCTCGACGACCTGCGCGACCAGGCGGCACTGGTCTCCACCGTCGCCTGGGAGGCCGTGCCCTCCTGGGAGCGCGAGGCGGCCGAGCACCGGGAGATCCTCGCCCGCGCCCTGGACGGCGACGCCGACGGCGCGGCCCGGCTGCTCCACGACCACATCGAGGGATTCGTCCTCCGGGCCTTCCCGGCCCAGGAGAACCAGGAAGGTCAGGCATGACGGACTTCACCCCCCAGCGGGCCGCTCTCGCCGACGTCGTGGCCATTCCGGTCACGCCGTTCGACGAGCAGGGCCGCCTGGACGCGGACACCTACCGGGCCCTGGTCCGCCGGCTGCTGGACGCGGGCATCCGCGCCGTCACCCCCAACGGCAACACCAGCGAGTTCTACTCCCTCACCCCCGAGGAGCGGCGGCTGGAGGTCGAGCTGACGGTCGCCGAGGCCGCCGGGGAGGCCGAGGTCGTCGTGGGCGTCGGCCACGACCCGGCCACCGCGGTCGCCGCCGCCGAGCAGGCCCGCGACGCCGGGGCGCGGATGGTGATGGTCCACCAGCCCGTCAACCCCTACGTCTCGCAGGCCGGCTGGGTGGACTACCACCGCGCGATCGCCGAGGCGGTGCCCGAGCTGGGCGTCGTGCCGTACCTGCGCAACCCCCTCATCGAGGGCGCCTCCCTCGCCCGGCTCGGCGAGGAGTGCCCCAACGTCATCGGCGTCAAGTACGCCGTCCCGGACGCCGCGCGCTTCGCCGCCTTCGCCCGCGACGCCGGACTGGACCGCTTCGTGTGGGTGGCCGGCCTGGCCGAGCTGTACGCCCCCGCCTACTTCGCCTGCGGCGCCACCGGCTTCACCTCCGGCCTGGTCAACGTCGCCCCGGGCGTGTCCACCGAGATGCTCCGGGCGCTGCGCGAGGGGGACTACGCCGCCGCCATGAAGGTGTGGGAGCAGATCCGCGCCTTCGAGGACCTGCGGGCCGAGAACCAGTCGGCCAACAACGTCTCCGTCGTCAAGGAGGCCCTGGCCGCCCTGGGCCTGTGCCGCCGCGACGTCCGCCCGCCCAGCAGGACGCTGCCCGAGGAGCAGCGCGAGCGGATCGCCGGGATCGTCCGCGAATGGGGGCTGATGTGACGGCCGACCGCACCCCCCGCACCCGCCGCGCCCCCGAGGAGCTGCGCAGCCACCAGTGGTACGGCACCGACGGGCTGCGCTCCTTCAGCCACCGCGCCCGCACCCGCCAGCTCGGCTACCTCCCCGAGGAGCACCTGGGCAAGCCCGTCATCGCGATCCTCAACACCTGGTCCGACATCAACCCCTGCCACCAGCACCTGCGCGAGCGCGCCGAGGCGGTCAAGCGCGGGGTGTGGCAGGCCGGCGGCTTCCCGCTGGAGTTCCCGGTCTCCACCCTCTCGGAGACCTTCCAGAAGCCCACCCCCATGCTCTACCGCAACCTGCTGGCCATGGAGACCGAGGAGCTGCTGCGCTCCTACCCGGTGGACGGCGCGGTGCTGATGGGCGGCTGCGACAAGACCACCCCCGCCCTGCTGATGGGCGCGGCCAGCGTCGACCTGCCCACCGTCTTCGTCCCCGCCGGGCCCATGCTCCGCGGCCACTGGCGCGGCGAGACCCTGGGCTCGGGCACGGACATGTGGAAGTACTGGGACGACAAGCGCGCCGGCCTCATCGGCGACTGCGAGATGGCCGAACTGGAGTGCGGCCTGGCCCGCTCGCCCGGCCACTGCATGACCATGGGCACCGCCTCCACCATGACCGGCGCCGCCGAGGTCCTGGGCGTGACCATGCCCGGCGCGTCCTCCATCCCCGCCGTCGACTCCGGGCACTCCCGGATGGCCGCCGCCGCGGGACGCCGGATCGTGGAGATGGTGTGGTCCGACCACAGGCTCTCCGCCGTCCTCACCCGCGAGGCGTACGAGGACGCCGTGGCCGCCGTCTGCGCGCTGGGCGGCTCCACCAACGCCGTCATCCACCTGATCGCCATGGCCGGACGCTCCGGCATCGGCCTCACCCTCGACGACTTCGACCGCATCGCCCGCACCACACCGGTGCTGGCCAACCTCCGGCCCGGCGGGAAGTACCTGATGGAGGACTTCCACTACGCGGGCGGGATGCCCGGATTCCTCTCCAGGCTGCGGGACTTCCTCCACCTGGACCGCCCGACCGTCGCCCACGACACCCTGCGCGAGCAGATCGGCGGCGCGCTCGTCCACGACGACGACGTCATCCGCACCGTGGACAACGCCCTGGCGGAGGAGGGCGGCATCGCCGTCCTGCGCGGCAACCTCGCCCCGAACGGCGCCGTCATCAAGCACATCGCCGCCGAGCAGCACCTGCTCAAGCACACCGGCCCCGCGGTGGTCTTCGACGACTACCGCACCATGCAGGCCACCATCAACGACCCCGCGCTGGGCATCACCGCCGACCACGTGCTGGTGCTGCGCGGCTCCGGCCCGCTGGGCGGACCCGGCATGCCGGAGTACGGGATGCTGCCCATCCCCGACCACCTGCTCAAGCAGGGCGTGCGCGACATGGTCCGCCTCTCCGACGCCCGGATGAGCGGAACCAGCTACGGCGCCTGCGTCCTCCACATCGCGCCCGAGTCGCACGTGGGCGGCCCGCTCGCCCTGGTGCGGACCGGCGACCTGATCACCCTGGACGTGGCCGAGCGCACCCTGCGCCTGGAGGTCGACGACGCGGAGCTGGAACGCCGCCGCGCCGAGTGGCAGCCCCCGCCGGCGCGCTACGGACGCGGCTACGGGGCGCTCTACGAGGAGCACATCACCCAGGCCGACACCGGCTGCGACTTCGCCTTCCTCGCCCGGCCCGGCGAGGTCCCCGAACCCTACGCGGGCTGACCGCGCCCGCACCGTCGCACCGAGCGACCCGCCCCACGACCCTCACCGACATCTCGAACGACGTTCGACAGTCATTCGACGACAGAACGGAGCCCCGGCAATGGCCCTCACCGCCGTGCCGAAGAAGCGCGTCCTGCCAGGGAAACCAGCCAAGCCAGGCAAGCCGGGCAAGGCTGGGAAGACAGGGAAACGCGGCCTGCCGTACCTGCTGATCGCACCGGCCGGCCTGCTGATGCTGGGTTTCATCGCCTACCCGATGCTCAGCGTCGTCTACTACAGCCTCCAGCACTACAACGTCACCAAACCCTGGCGGAACGGCTACGCGGGTCTGGAGAACTTCCGGGAGATCTTCTTCGAGGACCCGCTGTTCTGGCAGACCCTCGCCTTCAGCGCCAAGTGGGTCGTCGCCGAGGTCGGCCTCCAGCTCCTCTTCGGCCTGGCGCTGGCGCTGATCGTCAACCAGACCTTCATCGGCCGCGGCATCGCCCGGGCCCTGGTCTTCTCGCCCTGGGCCGTGTCCGGCGTGCTGACCACCACCATCTGGATCCTGCTCTACAACCCCTCCACCGGCCTGAGCCGCTACCTGGCCGACGTCGGCATCGGCGAGTACGGCACCTCGGTGCTCTCCGACACCGGCACCGTCTTCTGGGCGGCCGTCCTGGCCGAACTGTGGCGCGGCGTCCCCTTCTTCGCGATCCTGATCCTCGCCGACCTGCAGTCCGTCTCCAAGGACCTGTACGAGGCGGCCTCCGTGGACGGCGCCAGCCGGTTCCGGCAGTTCTGGCACATCACCCTGCCGCACCTGAAGGACGCGATCATCCTCTCCACGCTGCTGCGCGCGGTGTGGGAGTTCAACAACGTCGACCTGCTCTACACCCTCACCGGCGGCGGGCCGGCGGGCGTGACCACCACGCTCCCGCTCTACGTCGCCAACACCGGGATCGAGGGCCACGACTTCGGCTACGCCTCCGCGCTGACCACCGTGGCCTTCGTGATCCTCCTGTTCTGCTCGATCCTCTACCTGCGCCTGAGCAAGTTCGGAGGCGACGACAAGTGACCGCCGCACTCGCAGAGAAGGGCACCCACGTGCCCGCCCCGGCCGACGGCGAGACCCCGCCTCCGGCCGGGGGAAGGCAGCGCCGGCGGCGGCCGGCCGACCAGCCGCCGCGCTGGCAGATCTACCTCCCCCTGGGGCTCTACCTGCTGTTCACGCTCATCCCCTTCTACTGGATGGTGCTGTTCGCGCTGCGCCCCGCCGGCTCGACCTCGCTGGTGCCCTGGCCGGTCACCTTCGAGCACTTCGAGAAGGTCTGGAGCGAGCGGAGCTTCGGCACCTACTTCCTCAACAGCACCTACGTCGGCATCGCCTCGATGGTGATGACCACGGTGGTCGCCCTGGCCGGCGGGTACGCCCTGGCGCGCTTCCGGTTCCGCCTGAAGAACGCCTTCATGCTGGCGCTGCTGTGCTCGCAGTTCATCCCCGGCGCGCTGATGCTCGTCCCGCTGTTCGAGACCTTCCGCAACCTCCAGCTCATCAACTCCCTGTGGAGCGTGATCATCGCGGAGACGGTCTTCCAGCTCCCGCTGTCGATGATCCTCATCAGCGGCTTCATCAAGAACGTCCCCGAATCGCTGGAGGAGGCCGCCTGGGTGGACGGCTGCTCCCGGCTGCGGGCCTTCCTGGCCATCGTGCTGCCGATGCTGCGGCCCGGACTGATCGCGGTGGGCTCCTTCGCCTTCGTGCACAGCTGGAACCACTTCCTGTTCGCCCTGATGTTCCTCTCCTCCCAGGACAAGCAGACCATCCCGGTGGGCCTCAACACCCTCATCGGCGCGGACAGCGTGGACCTCGGCGCGCTCGCCGCGGGCGGCGTGGTCGCCGCCGTGCCCGTGGTGATCATCTTCGCCTTCATCCAGAAGTGGCTGATCACCGGCTTCAGCGCGGGGGCGGTGAAGGGCTGATGGCACCCTCCGCGTCCCCCGTCCGCACCCCGGTGCCGGTCGTCCTCGCCGGCGCCCGCGGCCACGGCCGCTGGCACCTGGGGAACATCCGCCGCCTCGCCGCGAAGGGCCTGGTCGAGCCGGTGGGGATCTGCGAGCTGAACCCCCTCACCGGGGAGGAGCTGGACGGCCTCGGCGACGTCGAGCAGTCCGCCGACTTCGCCGCCCTGCTGGAGCGCACCGGCGCGCGCGCCGCCGTGATCTGCACCCCGATCCACACCCACGCCGACCTGGCGCTGACCGCCGCCGAACAGGGCGTGCACGTGCTGCTGGAGAAGCCGCCCGCGCCCTCGTACGCCGAGTTCCGGCGGATGACGGAGGGCCTGCGGGCCGCCGGGGTCGCCTGCCAGGTCGGCTTCCAGTCCCTGGGCTCCCACGCCGTCACCGCCATCCGCGACCTGGTCGCCGACGGCGCGATCGGCCGGGTGCGGGGCATCGGCGCGGCCGGGGCGTGGTCCCGCGACCTGGCCTACTGGGCCCGCGCCCCCTGGGCCGGGCGGCGCAGGCTGGACGGGCGGGACGTGGTGGACGGCGTCCTCACCAACCCCCTCGCCCACGCCGTGGCCACCGCCCTGCGCATCGACGGCGGCGACCGCGCCGAGGACGTCGCCGGCATCGAGCTGGAGCTGTACCGCGCCAACGACATCGAGGCCGACGACACCTCCTGCGTCCGCATCCGCACCGCGCACGGCGGCGGGACGGGCGAGATCACCGCGGCCGTGACGCTGTGCGCCGAGCGGCCCGGCGAGCCCTACGTCGTCGTCCACGGCACCGAGGGCCGCATCACCCTGTGGTACAAGCAGGACCGCGTCCGGCTGGAGCGCCGCGGCCGGGAGCCCGAGACCACCGAGCACGCCCGCACCGACCTGCTGGCCAACCTCGTCGCCCACCTCGCCGACGGCGAGGAGCTGCTGGTGCCGCCCGAGCGCACCGGCGCCTTCATGCGGCTGGTGGAGGCCGTCCGCACCGCCCCCGAGCCGCGGCCGCTGCCCGCCGGCGCCTGGCGCACCGAGCCCGGCGCCGGCGGCGGCTCCGAGCGGCGGATCGTCACCGGCGTCGACGACCTGGTCGCCGCGGGGGCCGAGGAGCTGGCCCTGTACTCCGAGCTGACCGGCCCCGGCGGCCCGCGCGCCCCCTGGGCGGCGCCCGCGGGGGAGCCCGCCGGGGCGTCCGCGGGGAAGGGGGCCGGAGCATGACCGAACCGCGCACCGGAACCGCCCCGGGGACCACCCCCGACGCCGCCTCCGACACCGTGGTGCTGCGCTGCGGCGGACGGACCGTGGCCCGCTACGAGCACCGGCCGGACCTGGCCGGGCGGGAGTCCCCCCGCCCCTTCCTGCACCCCGTCCGCACCCTGGGCGGCACGGTCGTCACCGAGCTGCGGCCCGCCGACCACGTGCACCACCTCGGGGTGAGCATGGCCGTCCCCGACGTCTCCGGCGCCAACTTCTGGGGCGGACGCACCTTCGTCCGCGGCCGGGGCCCGACCGAGCTGGACAACCACGGGAGCCAGCGCCACCTGGCGTGGCTGCGGCGCGGCGAGGACGGCTTCACCGAGGAACTCGCCTGGGAGCGCGACGGCGGGCGGCTGCTGACCGAGCGCCGCACCGTCGCCGTCCGGGCCCTGGACGGCGCCTGCTGGGCGCTGGACTTCACCACCGAGCTCACCAACGCCTGCGGCGAGGCGCTGTCCTTCGGCAGCCCGGCCACCAACGGCCGCCCCGGAGCCGGCTACGGAGGCTTCTTCTGGCGCCCGCCGATCGGCCCCCGCCCCCCGGAGGTGTTCACCGCCGGCGCCCGGGGCGAGGAGGCGGTGCACGGCTCGCCGGCGCCCTGGCTGGCGATGGCCGCCGACACCTGGACGCTGGTCTTCGCCGGGGCGGACGCCGCCACCCGCCACGACCCGTGGTTCGTGCGCGCCGCCGAGTACCCGGGAGTGGGCTCCGCCCTGGCCTGGGACCGCAGGCTGCCGCTCCCGCCCGGCGGGACGGTCGTCCGGCGCGTGGTCACCGCGGTCGCCGACGGGCGGCTGGACCGCGAGGCCGCCGCCCGGATCGCCGCCCGCCTCACCGGAGAGGAGGCGGCCCCGTGACCGCCCCGCCCGGGACCTCCGCCGCCCCCGCCGGCGCGCCGGTGTACCGCAACCCGGTCCTCAACGCCGACTGGTCCGACCCCGACGCCGTCGCCGTCGGCGACGACTACTACATGACCGCGTCCAGCTTCGGCCGCGTCCCCGGACTGCCGATCCTCCACTCCCGCGACCTGGTGAACTGGCGGATCGTCGGCCACGCCCTGCAGCGGCTGGAGCCCGAGCACGCGTTCGCCTCGCCCCGCCACGACTGCGGGGTGTGGGCGCCGTCGATCAGGCACCACGCGGGCCGCTTCTGGATCTTCTGGGGCGACCCCGACCACGGCATCTACCAGGTCAACGCCGAGGACGTCCGGGGCCCGTGGAGCGGACCGCACCTGCTGAAGGCCGGCCGGGGACTGATCGACCCCTGCCCGCTGTGGGACGACGACGGCCGCGCCTACCTGGTGCACGCCTGGGCCAAGTCCCGCTCGGGCGTCAAGAACCGGCTGACCGGCCACCGGATGAGCCCGGACGGACGCGAACTCCTCGACGAGGGCCGCACGGTCGTGGACGGCGACGCGCTGCCCGGCTGGTTCACCCTGGAGGGCCCCAAGCTCTACAAGCACGACGGCTGGTACTGGATCTTCGCCCCGGCCGGGGGAGTGGAGACCGGCTGGCAGGGCGCCTTCCGGTCACGGGACGTCTTCGGCCCCTACGAGGAGCGCATCGTGCTCTCCCAGGGCCGCACGGACGTCAACGGACCCCACCAGGGCGCCTGGGTGCGGGCCGCCGACGGCAGCGACTGGTTCCTCCACTTCCAGCACCGCGGCCCGTACGGGCGGGTGGTGCACCTCCAGCCGATGCGCTGGACCGACGGAAGCCGGGGGGAGGAGGCGGGCTGGCCGGTGATCGGCGACGACGGCGAGCCCGTCGCCGCCCACACCGGACCCGTCCCCGCGGAGCAGACCACCACCCCCGCCCGCGACGACGACTTCCCCGGCGGGCGCTTCGGCCGCCAGTGGGCCTGGACCGCCAACCCGCCCCGGGCCTGCGGCACGGGCAACCCCAGCCCGGGCTGGACGGTCGACCACTCCGGCGACGGGCTGCGGCTGGTCTGCCGCCGCACCGCCGACGCCCACGACCTGCGCCGGCTGCCCAACGTCCTGGTCCAGCGGATGCCCGGCGACCCCTGCACGGTCGAGGTCGGGCTGCGGCTGGACAGCGACGAGCCCGGCGCCAGGGCCGGACTCGCCGTCCTCGGCGACGCGTTCTCCTGGATCGGACTGGAGAGGGACGACTCCGGGATCCGCCTGGTGCACCGCTTCGCCGAGTCCACCGCCGAGCACGAGAGGGACGCCGCGCACTCCCGGCCCGCACCCGGCGGCCGCGTGCGCCTGCGCGTCGAGATCCTCCCCGGCGCGCGCTGCCACTTCTCCGCCCGCACCGGGGAGGACCCCGGCTTCGTCCCCTCCGGCCCGCCCTTCGCCGCCGCCCCCTGGCGCTGGGTCGGCGCCCAGCTCGGCCTGTTCGCCGCCGCCCCCCAGGGCGGCGGCCCGGCCGGAACCGCGGCCTTCACCGCGTTCCGCGTCACCTGACCCCCGGTCCCGCCCCGGGACCGGCCGACCGCACGGACACACCCCAGGCACCCACGCAACCGCACGACCGAGAGAAGAGCCGACGATGAACCACGACATCCGCCGCAGATCCCGCTCCCTGCTGGCGCTGGGCATCAGCACCGCCCTCGCCCTCACCGCCACCGCCTGCGGCGGCTCGGAGACCGAGGCCGGCAGCGAGGGAGACGGCAAGGGCAAGATCGTCTTCTGGGACAACAACGGCGGTGTGCGCACCGACGTCTGGAAGAAGATCATCACCGAGTTCGAGAAGAAGAACCCGGACATCGACGTCGAGTACGTCGGCATACCGATCGCCGACGTGCAGTCCAAGTACGACACCGCCATCCAGGGCGGCGGCGACAGCCTCCCGGACGTCGGCATGGTCGGCACCGCCTACCTCGCCAACATCGTCGCCCAGGGCGCGCTGGAGCCGGTCGGCGACCGGATCGAGGACAGCCCCCTGAAGGGCAAACTGGTCAAGGGCATGGTCGACAGCGTCGAGGCCGCCGGCGGCCAGGACGGCGAGCTGTTCACCGTCCCCACCTCGGCCAACCAGGGCGTCCTGTGGTACCGCACGGACCTGTTCGACAAGGCCGGCCTGGAGCCCCCCGCCACCTGGGACGACTTCTACAAGGCCGCCGAGGAGCTGACGGACCGGAAGAACAACCGGTTCGGCTTCACCATCCGCGGCGGCGCGGGCTCCATCGCCCAGGCCCTGGAGATGATGTACGCCCAGTCCGGCATCGACAGCTTCTGGAAGGGCGACAAGACCACCGTCAACGACCCGGAGAACGTCGAGGCCCTGGAGAAGTACGCCGCCCTCTACAACAAGGTCACGCCCAAGGCCGACCTGAACAACGACTTCACCAAGATGGTCGCCACCTTCACCGGCGGCGAGGTCGGCATGCTCCAGCACAACCTGGGCTCCTACACCGACCACGTGAAGGCGTTCGGCGAGAAGGGCATCGGCGGACTGCCGATGCCGCCCGCCGAGGACGGCGGTCCCCGCACCCTGGTCTCCAACCCGGTCGACGGCCTCGGACTGTTCAAGTCGAGCAAGAACAAGGCCGCGGCCTGGAAGTTCATCGAGTTCGCCGCCTCGGCGGAGATGAACAGCCTCTGGAACGAGTCGGCCGGCGCCATCCCCGCCCACACCGACGCCGCGGACGACGAGTGGATCAACAAGGCCGAGCCCACCAAGACGGCCATGGAGTCGCTGGACGACCCCGACACCAGGATCGTCCAGCTCCCGTACTACCTGCCGGACTGGAACAGCATCAGCAAGGCCGACACCGAGCCCAACTTCCAGAAGCTCCTCCTGGGCCAGATGACCGCCAAGGAGTTCGCCGACGACCTGGCCGAGCGGCTCAACGAGGCGCAGACCGAGTGGAAGGAGCAGATGGGCTGACGCCCGGCCCGGACACAGGACCCGCCGCGCACCGCCGCGGCAGCGCACCGCGGCGGGGCGGACCCGCGCCGCCCCGCCGCACCCCCCGCCCCACGTCCATCCCACCCCCCACCCCCACACCCGCACGACCAGCCCGCACCCGGCATCCCACCGAGGGGGTACCCCATGCCCGTCTCCCGCCGCCGCGCGGCCGCCGCGCTCACCGCACTCCCGCTCGCCCTGACCGGCGCCCCCGCCGCACTCGCCCACGGACCCGGCCGCCCCCGCCGCCCCGGACGCGGGGGCACCGTGTACATCGCCGGCGACTCCACCGCGGCCCCCAAGACCGCCGACGCCGCCCCCGAGGCCGGCTGGGGCATGGCCCTCCACGCCTTCCTCGGCCGCACCTGGACGGTCGCCAACCACGCGGTCAACGGCCGCAGCTCCAAGAGCTTCCACGACGAAGGGCGGCTGGCCCCCATCCTGGAGGCCATCGCCCCGGGCGACCTGCTGCTCGTCCAGTTCGGCCACAACGACGAGAAGACCGACGACCCCGCCCGGGGCACCGACCCCCACACCACCTACCGGGACTACCTGCGCCGCTACCTCGACGGCGCCCGCGAACGCGGCGCCCGGCCCGTCCTCCTCACCCCCGTCGAGAGACGGCGCTTCGACACCGGCGGACACGCGAAACCCACCCACGGCGAATACCCCGCGGCGATGCGGGCCCTCGCCGCCGCCGAACGCGTCCCCCTGATCGACATCCAGGCCGCCAGCCTCGCCGCATGGGACCGGCTCGGCCCCGACGGCACCCTGGAGCTCTTCCTCCACCTCGCCCCCGGCGAACACCCCGACCACCCCGCCGGCAAACAGGACAACACCCACTTCCGGCCGCGCGGCGCCATCGAGGTCGCCCGCATGGTCGCCCGCGGCCTGAAGAAGCACGGACTGCCCCACCCGAACGCGGTCCGGCGGCTGGACGACGCCGTCCCCGAGACCGCGGTCGCCTGGCCGGCCGCCTGACACCGCGCCCGGACCACCCACCCCCACCCCCCACCGAACCCCTGTCCCACCATGCCCGAAGGAGCCGCAGTGCAAAGAAAAGTGTGCCAAGCGCGTATCGCAGTGCTGGCGGGGTGCGCCTCGCTCGCCCTGGCGGCCCTCGCCGTCCCCGCCCAGGCGACGCCGCGCCACGGCGGCGACCCGGCCCGCGCCGTCCTCCCCGAGGGCGACGGCTGGGCCTCGGCCGAGGGCGGCACCACCGGCGGCGCGGCGGCCGACGCCGACCACGTCTTCACCGTCACCGACCGCGCCGAACTGGTCGCGGCGCTGAACGGCGGCGACGACACCCCAAAGATCATCAAGATCAAGGGCACGATCCACGGCAACGCCGACGACCAGGGCAACCCGCTCACCTGCGAGGACTACCAGCGCGACGGCTACACCCTGGAGAAGTACCTCCAGGCGTACGACCCCGCGACCTGGGGGGACGCCGAGCCGTCGGGGCCGATGGAGGAGGCCCGCAGGGCGTCCGCCGCCGAGCAGGCCGAGCGGGTCAGGATAGAGGTCGGCTCCAACACCACCCTGATCGGCGTGGGCGACGACGCCACCCTGCTCGGCGCCAGCCTCCAGATCCGGGGCGCGGAGAACGTCATCGTCCGCAACATCACCTTCGAGGACACCTACGACTGCTTCCCGCAGTGGGACCCCACCGACGGCACCGACGGCGCCTGGAACTCCGAGTACGACAACGTCGTGGTGTACGGCTCCCGCCACGTCTGGCTCGACCACAACACCTTCACCGACGGGCGCCGCCCCGACAGCGCCCAGCCGCGCTACTTCGGGCAGCTCTTCCAGCAGCACGACGGCCTGCTCGACATCGTCCGCGGCGCCGACCTGGTGACCGCGAGCTGGAACGTCTTCGCCGAGCACGACAAGACCATCCTGATCGGCAACAGCGACAGCGCCACCGCCGACGACCGCGGCAAGCTGCGCACCACCTTCCACCACAACCTCTTCGAGGACGTCAACGAACGCGCCCCGCGCGTGCGCTTCGGCAAGGTGGACGCCTACAACAACCACTTCAAGCAGCACGCCGACGCCAAGTACGGCTACACCTGGGGCATCGGCAAGGAGGCCGCGCTCGTCGCCGAGCACAACGCCTTCACCCTCCACAAGGGCCTCACCCCGGCGGACACCATCCGCCAGTGGACCCCCGGCACCTCCATGACCGAGCGGAACAACTGGGTCAACGGCCGGTCCGTGGACCTGCTGGCCGCCCACAACGCCGCCAACCCCGACCGCCTCCTGGGCGACGACGCGGGCTGGAAGCCCACCCTGCGCACCCGCGTCCACCACCCCCTGGCCGTGCCGTACCTGGTGGACCGGCACGCCGGCGCCGGAGAGCTGAACGTCAAGGCCGGGAACAAGGCCGGGAACAAGGGCGGAAAGGGGCGCGGATGAGCACCACCCGCCGGGGCGCCCTCCTCGCCGGGGCCGGCGCCGCCCTCTCCCTGACCCTGGCCGGACGGGCCCACGCCGGTCCCGGCGGCCGGGCGAAGGGCCCCCGGCTGACCGTCGGCAGGGACGGCAGCGGCGACTTCACCACCGTGCAGGCCGCCGTCGACGCCACCCCCGACCACCCCCGGCAGCCCTGGACGATCGTCCTGGCCCCCGGCGTCTACCGCGAGACGGTGCAGATCCCGGAGGCCAAGACCGGGCTGACCCTGCTGGGCGGCACGGGCGACCCGCGCGACACCGTGATCGTCCACGACAACGCCGCGGGCACGCCGAAGCCGGACGGCTCCGGCACCTACGGCACCTCCGGCAGCGCCACGGTCACCGCCCGGCCCGACGGCTTCACAGCCCGCCGGATCACCTTCGCCAACGACTGGCTGCGGGCCGACCACCCGGAGATCACCAGCGGCACCCAGGCGGTGGCGATCAAGGTGATGGGCGACCGCTCGCTGTTCGACCGCTGCCGCTTCCTCGGCCACCAGGACACCCTGTACGCCGACACCCGCGACGCGCGGCTCACGGCCCGGCAGCTCTTCCACCGCTGCTACGTGGAGGGCGACGTGGACTTCGTCTTCGGACGGGCCACCGCCGTCCTCCACGGCTGCGAGCTGCGGACCCTGGACCGCGACGTGGACTTCACGCCGTACGGGTTCGTGTTCGCCCCGTCGACGGCGGCCGGCACCCGGTACGGGTACCTCGCCCACCGCTGCCGCTTCACCACCACCGCCCCGGCGGGCGCGTACAAGCTCGCCCGGCCCTGGGTGCCCAGCAGCGACCCGGACGCCCACCCGCGGCTGGTGGTCCGCGACAGCGTGCTGGGCGCCGGCATCGACGCCGGGGCGCCGTACGCGAACATGCGCGAGCAGTACCCCTGGCAGGGGTTCTTCTTCCGCGAGCACGCCAATCGCGGGCCGGGCGCGGCCGTCACCGACCCCGCGAACCGCCCGCAGCTCACCGCGGCCCAGGCCGCCGGGCACACCCCGGCCGCCTACCTCGGGGACTGGCGCCCCGCCGTCCGCTGACGGCCCGCCGCCGAGCACCCGATCCCCGCGCCCGCCCGGTCCGCACCGGGCGGGCGCGGGCGTTCCCGGCGATCCCCCGGGGCGCCGCGGCGCCCCGGGCCCGGCCCGCGGCTGTACGCGGCCCGCGCGGCGCGGAAAGGCCCTCCCCGCGCCGCGCAGGCCGTTACAAGGGCGTGATCCGGGTGACCCGCCCGGTGGGCGCGAGCACCCCCGCAGTACCGCCGGCACCACCGAGGAGAGCCATGTCCGCACCGACCGTCCCCCCGGTCCTCGAGCGTCTCTTCAAGATCGGGGAGCGGGGATCCACCGTCGGCAGGGAGGTGCGCGGCGGCGTCACCACGTTCTTCGCCATGGCCTACATCCTGGTGCTGAACCCGATCGTCCTGGGCGGGGCAGAGGACAAGTTCGGCAACCAGCTCTCGGGCGTCCAGCTGGTCACCGCGACCGCGCTGGTGGCCGCCGTGACGACCGTGCTGATGGGCCTGGCCGCCAACATCCCGCTGGCGCTCGCCGCCGGACTGGGCATCAACGCCCTGGTGGCCTACCAGATCGTCCCCACCATGAGCTGGCCCGACGCGATGGGACTGGTGGTCCTCTCCGGCGTCGTGGTCTGCGTCCTGGCCGTCACCGGCGTGCGCGAGGCGATCATGTACGCCGTCCCGCAGCAGATGAAGCAGGCCATCAGCGTCGGCATCGGCCTGTTCATCGCCTTCGTCGGCTTCGTCGACGCGGGCTTCACCACCCGCGCCCCCGGCGGGAGCGGTTCGGTGCCCGTCCGGCTCGGCGGCGACGGCACCCTGTCGGGCTGGCCCGTGCTCGTCTTCTGCCTGGGCGTGCTGCTGACCGCCGCCCTGCTGGTCCGCGGCGTCAACGGGGCCATCCTCATCGGCATCGTGGTGATGACCGCGGTCGCCGTGGCCGTCAACGAGATCGCCGGTCTCGCCCCCGAGGAGTGGGGCCTGACGGTGCCGTCCGTCCCCGAGGACGTGGTCGCGCTCCCCGACTTCGGGCTGGTCGGCGAGTTCAGCCTGTTCGGGGCGGTCGAGCAGGTCGGCACGCTGACCGTGGTGCTGCTGGTGTTCACGATCTTCCTCACCGACTTCTTCGACACCATGGGCACGGCGGTCGGCATCAGCAGCGAGGCCGGACTGCTGGACGAGGAGGGCCGGGTGCCGAACCTGGGGCGGCTGCTGTTCGTCGACGGGCTCGCCGCGGTCGCGGGCGGCGCGGCCTCGGCCTCGTCCAGCACCAGCTTCGTGGAGTCCGCCGCCGGGGTGGGCGAGGGCGCCCGCACCGGGCTGGCCAACCTCGTCACCGGCACCCTGTTCGCCCTGGCCCTCCTCCTGACCCCGCTGGCCACCGTGGTCCCCGCCCAGGCCGCCGCCCCCGCCCTGATCACGGTCGGCTTCCTGCTGATGGCCCAGGTGCGGAACATCGACTGGACGCACTTCGAGATCGCCGTCCCGGCCTTCCTCACCATCGCGGTGATGCCCTTCACGTACTCCATCACCAACGGCATCGGCGCGGGCTTCATCGCGTACCTGGTGCTCCAGGCCGTCGCCGGCAGGGCGCGCCGGGTGCCCTGGCTGCTGTGGCTGGTCGGCGGGCTGTTCGTCGTCTACTTCGCCATCGACCCGATCGAGCAGCTCCTGGGCGTGGACTGAGCCGGGCGGCGTTCCGCGGGTCCGCGGATGTCACGGAACGCGGGCCGCCGTCCGTCCCAGGGGTGAGACAGGCGAACGACACACCTCCAGGGAGGCACACCATGGCCCGCATCTCACTCGCCCCGCCCCGCGGCGTCCTCCTGCGCGTCGGCGAGTGGTACTCGCGGCGCAAGTACGGCAGGGTCCTCGACCCGGGGAAGGCCCTCGGGCACCACCGGAAGGTGCTGCTCGGCTACATCCGCCTCGAGCGGAGCGTCGCCGGGTGGCATGCGCTCGACCCCGTTCTGAAGCACCTGGCGGTGATGGCGTCCGCGGTCCGCATCGGCTGCTCGTGGTGCCTGGACTTCGGCCACTGGGAGGCCCGGGAGCTCGGGCTGCCGATGGAGAAGGTCCGCCACGTGCCCGTCTGGCGCGAGCACCGCGAGCTCTTCACCGACCTGGAGGCGCGGGTCATGGAGTACGCCGAGGCGATGACCGCCACCGGGCCGGAGGTCACCGACGGGATGGCGCGGGAGCTGGTCGGGCGGCTGGGCGAGGAGGCGTTCGTGGAGCTGACCGCGGTGGTGGCCGTGGAGAACCTGCGGTCGCGGATCAACAGCGCCTTCGGCCTGACCGGGCAGGGGTTCTCGGACCGCTGCGAGGTGCCGCCGCTGCCGCGGGACCGGGAGCCGGCTCAGCCGGGGCCGGGGGTGACGAACCCGCTCTCGTAGGCGGTGACGACCGCCTGGGTGCGGTCCCGGGCGCCGAGCTTGGCGAGGACGGCGGCCACGTGGCTCTTCACCGTGGCCGCCCCCACCGCCATCCGGTCGGCGATCTCGGCGTTCGACAGGCCCTGGGCCATCAGGCGCAGCACCTCCGCCTCGCGGCCGGTCAGCCGGGCCCGCAGCCCTTCGCCGCGGCGGGCGGGGGCGTGGCGGGAGGCCAGGGAGCGGACGGCCGAGGGGAAGAGGAGGCTGTCGCCGTGGGCCGCCAGCCGCACGGCCGCCACCAGCTCCCCGGCGGCGGACCGCTTGAGGAGGAAGCCCGCGGCGCCGGCCCGCAGCGCGTCCCAGACGTGGGAGTCGTTCTCGAAGGTGGTCACCACGACGATCCGCGGGGCCCGGTCGCCCATGTCCTCCAGGAGCAGTTCGGTGGCGCGGATGCCGTCCACCCCGGGCATCCGCACGTCCATCAGGACGACGTCGGGGCGCAGGGCGCGGACGACCGCGACCGCCTCGGCGCCCGTCGCCGCCTCGCCGACGACCTCCATGTCGTCCTGGGCGCCGAGGATCGCCCGCAGCGCGGTGCGGACCAGGAGTTCGTCGTCGGCCAGGACGATCCGCAGCGGGCTTTCGGCCCCCGGCCCGTTCACCGGTTGTCCCGCAGGGGGAGGCGGACGGTCAGCCGCCAGCGGCCGTCGTACGCGCCTGCCTCGGCCGAGCCGCCCAGTGCGGCGGCCCGCTCCCCGATGCCGCGCAGGCCCGTGCCGCCGCCGCGCCGGGGGCGGCGCGGGCCGTCCTCGGGGAGTGCCGGGTTCTCCACGGTGATCACCAGTTTCCTGTCGTCGGGACGGCCGGAACCGCCGGAGCCGTCGGGGCCGCCGGGCCTGTCGGGACCGTCGAGGGCGAGGGAGACGGCGACGGGCACCCGGCCCGCGTGCCGCAGGGCGTTGGCCAGACCCTCCTGGACGATGCGGTACGCCTCCCGGGAGAGGAGCACGGGCAGGGTGCCGAGGATTTCCGCCGCGGGGCCGGACGCGGTGAGGGCGACCGGGACGCCGCCCGCGCGGGTGGTCTCCAGCAGGCCGTCCAGGCCGGCCAGCGTCGGTCCGGCCGGGGCACGGGACGGTTCCTCGCCGTCGCGGAGCATCCCCAGGACGGCGTCGAGTTCGCCGGTGGTGCGCCGGGCGGTCTCCTCGATCGCGGCCAGTGCCCGGCGGACGAACGCCGGGTCGGAGTCGAGCACGGTGCGGGCCGCGCCCGCCTGGAGGGCCACCGCGCTCAGCGCGTGCCCGACGGAGTCGTGCAGCTCGCGGGCGAGCCGGTCGCGGGCGGCGAGGGCGGCGGCCCGGGCCTCGGCGGCGGCCAGCCGGTCGGCGGGCGTCGGGCCCAGCAGGGCGGGGGCGCAGCGGTCCAGCAGCGCCCCGGCTCCCCACACCGCCGCCGCCAGTGCGGCGAGCAGGGCGGCTCCGGCCGCCGGGGCCGTCCACAGGGCGGCCCCGGCGGTGTCCCCGTACCAGCCCCAGTCCAGCTTCCGCAGTCCCGGGGAGAGCGGCAGCGTCACCAGGACCGCCGCCGCGGGCGGGATGGCCAGCGACGCGCCGCTGACCAGGGCGCCCAGGCCGAGGTGGAGGGTGAACCAGGCCGCCGTGCGGCGGCGTGCGGCCCACGAGTCGGCCGGTGCGGGGACCGGTTCCGCCTCCGGCGCCGTGCACAGCACCCGGGCGGCGGCGCTCTCCAGGGTCCGCACCGGGGGGAGGAGCAGCGCGGTCGCGGTGACCAGGGGCAGGGCCAGCGCGTAGGCCGCGAGCTGCCGGCCCGGGTGACGGAAGGGGTCGGAGTCGGGGACGGCCACGCTCATCGCGACCGTCGCCAGCAGGAAGTACGGCATCAGCAGCGCGCCGCCCAGCAGCAGGTTGGCCCAGCGCAGTCGCAGCCGCCGCACGACGCCCCTCCCGTCCGTTCGGCTCACCGCCCGGCCGACCGTTCGGCGAACAGGTGGGCGCCGGCGGTGAGGACGAGGACCCCCACGAGCACCTCCACAGCGTAGACCAGCGTCATCAGCGCGGTGGGCTGCTGCGACGGATCCACCACCCCCTCGTTGAACGTTCCGGTCAGCAGCGTCCAGCCGCCCCGGGTGGCCAGGACCGCGCTGGCGGCCCAGGCCAGGGCGACCGCCGTGCGCAGCCGTGTCCGCCCCGCCCGGCCCGTGTGGAAGGCGAGCAGCAGCACACCGGCCGCGGCGGCGGCCGCGGACAGCCCGTCCAGGCCCGCCAGCAGCCGGAAGGTGCCGTCGTTCCGCTCGGCCTGGTACGGGGAGAGACCGGCCGTGGCGCCGGCGGCCCACAGCAGGTACGCGGCCATCGGCAGCAGCGCAGCGCCGGCCGCCGCCACGGCCGTCGCCCGCCGTGCGGGGGCGGTGGGGGAGGAGGCGGGCAGACCGGCGAGCCGGCCGCGCAGCAGGTGCCCCCAGCGGTCGCGCACGTACAGCGCGGACAGCCCGCCCAGGGCCAGGGCCTGGACGCCGAAGCCGGTGTAGACCACCGTGAAGACCCAGCCGTCCAGGGACCGCGCGGCCTCCGCGGCGACGGCCCCTCCGCCGTCGCCGGAGAGCGCCTGGAGCAGCGAGTGCAGGGGGAGGACCACGACGATCGGTGCGAGCAGGCCGGTGGCGGCCCACAGGGGCAGGGCCACCGTCCAGGCGGGCAGGCGTCTGCCCTAGGGGAGGGTCAGGGCGAGGGCGAGGACGACGACCGCGGCGTCCATGGCCAGGGTGAGGGAGTTGACGAGCAGCATCGCGGTGGCGTTCTCGGGGGCGAGGAGTTCGCTGCCCTCGGGGATGCCGATGTGGCTGCCGGTCAGCCAGGCGGTCTTGATGGCCAGGTACGGCAGGCAGGCGGCGATGGCGACGGCGCGCAGCGCCCTGCGCGGGGCGGTGGCGGGCGGGACGGCCGCCGGGGCCGGGGCGGTGTCGGTTGTCATGCCTCCACGCTCCCGCCGCGCACCCCCGTCCGGGATCCTGCCCGCAGGGGAACCGTCTCCCCCGCGCGGGGGAGACGGCCTACAACCTCCGGGTGGCCAGGGTCAGGCGCTCCCGCGCGTCGAACAGGGCCTCCTTGATGGTCTGTTCGTGGGCGGGGGTGAGCCGCGCCACCGGCACCGAGCAGCTGACGGCGTCCCGGGCGGGGGTGCGGTAGGGGATGGCGACGCCGAAGCAGCGCAGGCCCAGGGTGTTCTCCTCGCGGTCCACGGCGTAGCCCTGCTCGCGGACCTGGCGGAGTTCCTCGATGAGCTTCTCGCGGTCGGTGATGGTGTGCTCGGTCAGCGGGGTCAGGGTCTCCGGGAGCATCGAGCGGAGCTGGTCGTCGTCGTAGGTCGCCAGCAGCGCCTTGCCCAGCGAGGTGGCGTGCGCGGGCAGCCGCCGCCCGACCCGGGTGAAGGGGCGCAGGTAGTGCTGGGACTGGCGGGTGGCCAGGTAGACGACGTCGGCGCCGTCCAGGCGGGCGAGGTGGATGGTCTCGGTGGTGTCGTCGGAGAGCCGGTCCAGGGTGGGCCGGGCGGCGGCGACGACCTCGTCGCCGTCGATGTAGGAGGTGCCGACCAGCAGGGCGCGCACGCCGATGCCGTAGCGGGTGCCGGTGGCGTCCGTCTCGATCCAGCCCAGGTCCACCAGGGTGCGCAGCAGCATGTAGAGGCTGGACTTGGGGTAGCCGACGGCCTCCTGGACGGCTGCCAGGGAGTGCATGCCGGGCTGCCCGGCGAAGAACTCCAGCAGCTCCACCGTGCGCACCGCCGACTTGACCTGCCCGCCCGCCTCCGGTTTCCCACCGGGGGCGCCCCCGCGCGCTGACGGCATCGACCTTGACCCTTTCGCTCGCCCGGACATAGAGTCCCACATGGTTATTCACACTCAGGGACGCTGTTCAGCATATCGAACAAGGTCCCCGGGGGACAGCCCCGGACGTCCGGATCACCGGACGCGGCGTCCCACCGACGGAAGCGGCCGGGAGCCGCCCGCGCCGTCAGCAGTCAGCCGTCCGGCAGGAGGAGTTCAGCGGTGGCAGTACCAGTGTGGAGTGTCGACCCCAGGACCGGGAAGCAGCGCGAGCAGGTCGCCGTCGAGGCCACGGCCGCCGACGTCGACGCGGCCGTGCGGGCCGCCCACGCCGCCCGCGGCGCGCTGGCCGACCGCACCGCCCGCATCGCCCTGCTGCGCGCGGCCGCCGAGGAGCTGGAGGCCGCCCGCGAGGAGATCGTGGCCGAGGCGGACGCCGAGACGGCCCTGGGCGAGGTGCGGCTGAACGGCGAACTGGCCCGCACCGCCTTCCAGCTGCGGGCCTTCGCCGACGAGGTCGCCGACGGGGGATACCTGGACGTCGTCATCGACCACGCCGACGCCTCGCTGACCCCGCCCCGGCCCGACCTGCGCCGCTACAAGATCCCGCTGGGCGTGGTGGCCGTCTACGCCGCCTCCAACTTCCCCCTGGCCTTCTCCGTGCCCGGCGGCGACACCGCCAGCGCGCTCGCCGCGGGCTGCCCGGTCGTCGTCAAGGCGCACCCGGACCACCCGGCCACCTCCGAGCTGTGCGCCGCCGCGCTGCGCCGCGCCGCCGCCCGCACGGGGCTGCCCGAGGACGTCGTCACCGTGGTGCACGGCTTCGACGCGGGCGTGGAACTGGTGAAGCACCCGCTGGTCGCGGCGGCCGGGTTCACCGGCTCCGTCCGCGGCGGCCGGGCCCTGTTCGACGCCGCCGCCGCCCGCCCCGACCCCATCCCCTTCCACGGCGAGCTGGGCAGCCTCAACCCGGTGGTCGTCACCGAGGAGGCGGCGAAGGAGCGCGCCGAGCAGATCGGCGAGGGCCTGGCCGGGTCGATGACCATGGGCTGCGGGCAGTTCTGCACCAAGCCCGGACTGGTCCTCACCCCCGGGGGCGAGGCCGGCGACCGCCTGCTGAAGGCCCTGGCCGACTCCGTCGCCGGGGCCTCGCCCGGGCCGCTGCTGGACACCCGGATGCGGGAGGCGTTCCTCGCCGGGGTCAGGGCCCGCGCCGAGCTGGAGGGCGTGACGGCCCCGGTCGCCGCGGCCGAGGGCGAGGGGCAGGCCGTGGGCGCCGGCTTCCTCACCGTGGACGCCGAGCGGCTCGCCTCCGGAGGCCCGTACGAGCTGCTGCTGGAGGAGTGCTTCGGCCCGGTCACCGTCGTCGCCCGCTACCGCGACGCCGACGAGGTCGGCGACGTGCTCGCGAAGCTGCCCGGCAACCTCACCGCCACCCTCCACCTCGGCGAGGAGGAGGCCGGACGGGAGGACGGCACCGCCGCCCGGCTGCTGGCCGAGCTGACCCCGCTGGCCGGACGCGTCCTGGTCAACGGCTGGCCCACCGGCGTCGCGGTCGCCCCGGCCCAGCACCACGGCGGCCCCTACCCGGCCACCACCTCCACCTCCACCTCGGTGGGCGCCACGGCCATCGAGCGCTGGCTGCGCCCGGTCGTCTACCAGGACACCCCGCAGGCGCTGCTGCCGCCGGAGCTGCGGGAGGACAACCCCCTCGGCCTGCCGCGCCGCGTCGACGGCCGCCGCGAGGGCTGACGCCCGGACGAGGTCCGTCCGCCGGACGCTCCCCCGGGGGCGTCCGGCGGACACGGGAGGGACGCTTCCCCCGCCCCGTTCGCCGGACGCAAATCGGATGGACAGCCGGGAGCCGGGGCGGGACAGTGGCGTCCATGGAGAACCCCCTGTCGGGCGCCGAGTTCGCGCCGGAGACCGTCTACCTCAACACCGCCTCCCACGGCCTGCTGCCCGTCCGCACCGCCGACGCCGTCCGGGCGGCGGTGGACGAGACGGTCCGCGGGCGGGTCGACATGACGCGCTGGTTCGCCGTGGTCGAGGAGGCGCGGACCCGCTTCGCCCGCCTCGCCGGGGTGGCCCCCGCCCGGGTGGCGCTCGGCTCGACCGTCGCCCAGCAGGTCGCGCTGGTCGCCGCCGCGCTGCCGCCCGGCGCCGAGGTGCTGGTCGCGGCCGGCGACTTCAGCTCCCTGGTCAACCCCTTCGCCGTGCGAGGCGACCTCAAGCTGCGCACCGCTCCCCTGGAGGACCTGCCGGACGCCGTCCGCCCCGGCACCGCCCTGGTCGCGGTCAGCGCCGTGCAGTCGGCCGACGGCCGCGTCGCCGACCTCGGCGCCCTCGCCGCCGCGGCCCGGGAGCACGGCGCCCGCACCCTGGTCGACGCCACCCAGGCCACCGGCTGGCTGCCGCTGGACCACGGCGCCTTCGACTACACGGTGTGCGGCGCCTACAAGTGGCTGGTGTCCCCGCGCGGCGTGTGCTTCCTCACCGTGCCCGGGGACGGCGGCGGCCTGACGCCGCTCCAGGCCGGCTGGGTCGCGGGGGAGAGGCCCTGGGACAGCTGCTACGGCGTGGTGGAGGAACTCGCCGGCTCCGCCCGCCGGTTCGACACCGCCCCGGCGTTCCTGCCCTACCTCGGCGCCGAGCGCTCCCTGGCCCTGATCGAGGAGATCGGCCCGGAGGCGATCCGCGCCCACAACCGCGCGCTGGCCGACCGCTTCCGCGCCGGCCTCGCCGAGCTGGGCCACCGTCCCGTGCCCGGCGACTCGGCGATCGTCGCCGTGCCCGGCCTGGGGGACGCCTCGGCGTCCCTGAAGGAGGCCGGCGTGGAGGTCTCGGTGCGGGCGGGGAACCTGCGGGCCGCGTTCCACCTGTACAACACGGCCGGGGACGTGGACCGGCTGCTGGCGGCGCTGTCCGGGGCGTGACGCCCCGGACGGCGGGCCCTCAGGCCGACTCCCGGCGCACCAGCTCGGTCGGCAGGACGACCGCCGAGGGCTCCTCGCCGCCGATCAGACCGATCAGCACCCGCACCATCTCGGAGCTGATCCGGTCCCACGGCTGGCGGATGGTGGTCAGCTCCGGGAGGCCGGAGACGGCGGCGGGGGAGTCGTCGAACCCCCCGACCGCCACGTCCTGCGGCACCCGGCGCCCGGCCCGCTCCAGCACGGTCAGCGCGCCGCGCGCCATCAGGTCGGAGGCGACGAACAGCGCGTCCAGGTCCGGGACCCGCTCCAGCAGCTCGGCCGCGGCCCGCTCCCCGCCGGCGCGGCTGTAGTCGCCGTGGGCGACCAGCTCCTCGCCGGCCGGCAGCCCGGCCTCGGTCAGCACCTCGCGCCAGCCGGCCAGACGCTCCACACCGCCGGGGGTGTCCATCGGCCCGGCGACCGTGGCGATCCGGCGCCGGCCGAGGGAGACCAGGTGCCGCACCATCTCCCGGGCGCCGTCCCGGTCGTCGGCGGCCACATGGGCCAGCCTGGCGGTGCGCCCCTTCCGGCCGATCGGCTTGCCGCAGGCGACGACCGGTATCCCGGCCTCGACGAGCTGCTCGGCGACCGGGTCCCCGGTGTGGCTGGAGACCAGCAGCACCCCGTCGACGTGCCCGGCGGTGACGTAGCGCGTGACGCGGCGCCGCTCGGCGGGCGTGCCGGCGATCATCAGCAGCAGCGGGATGTCGTGCGCGGCGAGCGCCTGGGTGCAGCCGCGCAGCAGCACGTTGAAGTTGGGGTCCTCGAAGAGCTTCTCCTGGGGCTCGGTGAGGAGGAAGGCCACCGAGTCCGAACGGCCCGTGATGAGGCTGCGGGCGTGCCGGTTGACGACGTAGCCGGTCTTGCGGATCGCCGCCCTGACCGCCTCGGCGGCGGCCGGGCTGACGTTGTGCCCCCCGTTGAGGACCCGCGAGACCGTGCCCCGGGAGACCCCGGCCACCCGCGCCACGTCGTGGATCGTCGGCGGGCGCCGCCGTCCGGTGCTGCTCATGCGGTGTCTCTCCCCGCTCTCTTCCCACGTCCTCCGGGGCCCCCGACGGGGTCCCCGGTCAGGACTTTACGGCTCCGGACAGCAGGTCCAGACTCCAGAACCGCTGGATCACCAGGAACAGGACGATCAGCGGCAGCACGGCCAGCAGCGCGCCCGTGATCACCAGGGTGTACAGGGCGGGGGTGCTGGCCCCCTGCTGGAGCAGGGTGAACAGGCCGAGCGTGACCGGGAACTTCTCGTCGTCGCCGAGCATGATGTACGGCAGCAGGAAGTTGTTCCACACCGCGACGAACTGGAAGAGGAACACCGTCACCAGGCCCGGCAGCATCATGGGCAGCGCCAGGGAGCCGAAGATCCGCCACTCGCCGGCGCCGTCCACCCGACCCGCCTCGACCACGTCCGGGGGGACGGCCGCGGAGGCGTAGACACGGGCCAGGTAGACGCCGTAGGGGGAGAGGATCTGCGGCAGCAGCACCGAGAGGCGGGTGTCGGCCAGCCCGGCCTCGGCCAGCAGCAGGTACTGCGGCACGGCCAGGATGACCGGGGGCATCAGCACCCCGGTGAGGAGGACGTTGAAGACCGTCTCCCGGCCGCGGAAGCGGTAGACGGCCAGGGCGTAGCCGGCGAGGGCGGAGACCGCGGTGGACAGCAGGGCCCCCGCCCCGGCGTAGAGGGCGGAGTTGGCCATCCACCGCCAGTAGACGCCGTCGCGGTAGGCGGACAGGTCCGTGAGGTTCTCGGCCAGGCCGGTGCCGGGCAGGAAGGTGAAGGTGGAGAACAGTTCGCGGCCGGACTTGGTCGCCGCGACCAGCACCCAGGCGACCGGCAGCAGGCAGTACAGGGCGCCCAGGAGCAGCGCGGCGGTGGGGAGCAGCGCGGTCCGGCGCGGGGGGCGCGGGGGCCGCGCGGCGGTGCGGGCCGGGGCGGGGGAGGCGGCGGGAGCGGTGGCGGTCAACGGGATTCCCCCTGCCTGGTACGGGAGCCGACTGCCTTCAGGAAGCCGAAGGAGAGGACGAGCGTCACCACGGCGAGGACCACCGCGGTGGCGGCCGCGCTGTGGACGTCCCCCTCGACGAAGGCGTCCTGGTAGACCTTCATCAGCGGACTCCAGGTGGTGGAGACGCCGTTGGTGAGCGGTTTGAGCGTGGTGGGCTCGCTGAAGACCTGGAGGGTGGCGATGACAGAGAAGAAGAAGGTCAGCACCAGCGACGGCGCCACCATCGGGATCTTGACGCGCAGCGCGATCTGCAGCTGCGAGCAGCCGTCGAGCCGGGCGGCCTCGTAGATCTCCGCCGGGATCGCGCGCAGCGACGTGTAGATCACGATCATGTTGAAGCCGGTGCCGCCCCAGACGGCGATGTTGGCGAGCGCGGCGTACAGCGGGCCGCCGTCGAGCAGGTTCGGCTGCGGCAGGCCCAGCTCGCCGAGCACGAAGTGGAACGGGCTGACGTCCGGCAGGTAGAGGAAGCCCCACAGCAGCGCGGCGATCACTCCGGGGACGGCGTACGGGAGGAAGATCCCGAGCCGGGCGAAGGAGCGGCCCCGGACCCGGTCGGCGTCCAGCATCAGGGCGAAGAGCAGGGCCAGGCCGAGCATGACCGGGACGACGATCAGGCCGTAGCCCAGCACCCGCAGCGCTCCGGCGGCCAGTTCGGGGTCGGCGAGGGCGTCGGCGTAGTTGGACAGGCCGGCCCACACCTCCCGGCGGGCCCCGCTGCCCAGGCCGAGCCCCTGGATCTCGACCGCGCGGAGGCTGAGGTACAGGGCGTGGCCCACGGGGAGTGCGAAGAAGAGGACGAACAGGGCGACCGCCGGCAGCAGGAAGAGGTACGGCGCGCGCCGCTCGCCGCGTCCCCTTCCCGCCGCCGAGGCCGCCCGCGGCGCGGTGGCCGCGGATGCCGGACGCTTCACTCGGCGACCTCGAAACCCTGCTTCTCCATGTCCGCCACGGTCGTCGCGTGCATGGTGCGCAGCGCGGCGCCGAAGTCCGAGCGGTTCTTGGCGGCCTTGCCGAAGGCGTCCTTGAAGGTGCTGTAGGCGACGTTGACGTTGGGGCCCCACGCGGCGGGCGCGGTGCCCCGGGCGATCTCGGCGGCGCGCTCGTAGAAGTCGGGCTGGTTGGAGAAGAACTCCGGCGCCTTCTTCAGCGCCTCACCGGTCTGGGCGGCCTTGGCGGCGGGGTAGACGCCGCTCTCCCGCACCAGGGCGGCCAGCGCCTCGGGGTCGGTGTTGAGCCAGGTGGCGAACTCGGCCGCGGCCTCCTTGTGCTCGGAGTCGTTGGTGACGGCCGTGGTGGAGCCGCCCCAGCTTCCGGTGGCGTTCGCGCCCTTCTCCCACTGGGGCAGCGGCGCCATGGCCCACTTGCCCTTGGTGTCGGGGGCGGCGGTGGTCAGCGTGCCCGGGGCCCACACGGCGCTGACCCAGGCGATCTGCTTGCCGGTGTTGAGGGCCTTGTTCCAGGCCGGGGTGTACATCGGCTGGTTGTCGACGGCGCCCTCCTTCACCAGGCCGCCCCAGAAGTCGGCGACCTTCCGGGTGGCGTCGTCGTCGATGGCGACCTTCCACTTCTGCCCCTCGGCGGTCCACCACCGCGCGCCGGCCTGCTGGGCGAGACCGGCGAACAGGCCCGCGTCGTTGCTGGAGAAGGTGGTGAGGTCCTTCTCCGGGGCCTTCTTCTTCAGCTCGCGCGCGGTCTCGGCGAACTCCTCCCAGGTGGCGGGGACGGACAGGCCGTACTCCTCGAAGAGGTCCTCCCGGTAGAAGAACATCATCGGCCCCGAGTCCTGGGGGAGGGCGTAGACGGCGTCGGTGCCGAGGGTGACCTGCTGCCAGACGCCGGGGGCGAACTCCTTCTCCGCGTCGCCCACCAGGCCGGACATGTCGGCGAGGACGTCGTTGCTGACCAGGGTGGGAAGCGCCTGGTACTCGGCCTGGAGCAGGTCGGGCGCCTCGCCCGCCTTGGCCGCGGTGATGGTCTTGGTCACCAGGTCGTCGCCGCCGGCCTGCTTCTTGACCGTGACCTTCACGTCCGGGTGCTCCTCGTTCCAGAGCGCGGCGACCTTGTCCATCCCCGGGGCCCAGGCCCAGTAGGTCAGCTCGACCGGACCGGAGGAGCCGGGGTCCTCCGAGGAGCCGCATCCGGTGATGGCCGCGGCCGCCAGAACGGTCGCGGCGCACAGCGCGACGGTGCGGTTGTTCATGGTGCCTCCCTGGCAAACGTTCTGTGAACGTGCACAGTAGAGAAACACAACCGACACTTGTCAATGGTCGTGCTCGTGGGGTTCTCTAAGGACATGCAGCCGTTATGAGGCTGTGAACGTTCCCAATCCGGAGTCAGGAGTACGCATGGTGCGCCTCGCCTACGGCGGCGACTACAACCCCGAGCAGTGGCCCGAGGAGGTCTGGCACGAGGACGTCGCGCTGATGCGCGAGGCCGGGGTGACCATGGTCAGCGTCGGGATCTTCTCCTGGGCGATGATCGAACCCCGCGAGGGCGAGTACGACTTCGGCCGTCTCGACCGGATCGTCGGGCTGCTCCACGACAACGGCATCGGCGTCGACCTGGCCACCCCCACCGTCGTGCCGCCGGCCTGGTTCTACCGCGCCCACCCCGAGGCGCTGCCCGTCAGCCGGGAGGGCGTGCGCTGGGAGTTCGGCTCGCGCGGCGCGATCTGCCACAACTCGCCCGCCTACCAGGAGGCGGCGGCCCGGGTCACCCGTGCGCTGGGCGAACGCTACGGGAAGCACCCGGCGGTGACGATGTGGCACGTCCACAACGAGTACGGCGTCCCCGTCCTGGAGTGCTACTGCGAGACCTCCGCCGCCGCCTTCCGCCGGTGGCTGCGCGAGCGCTACACCACCCTGGACGCCCTCAACGCCGCCTGGGGAACGGCCTTCTGGGGCCAGACCTACCACGACTGGGAGGAGATCGCCCCGCCCCGCCTCACCCCCACCGTCTGCAACCCCGCCCAGCGCCTGGACTACCGGCGCTTCGCGGGCGACAGCGCCCTGGCGAACTTCCGCCGCGAGCGCGACATCCTCCACGAGCTGTCCCCGGGCGTCCCCGTCACCACCAACTTCATGGTCTCGCCCACCCAGTGCGACACCATCGACTACTGGGCCTGGGCCCGCGAGGTCGACATCGTCACCAACGACCACTACCTGGTGGCCGAGGAGGACCGCAACCACGTCAACCTCTCGATGGCCGCGGACCTGACCCGCTCGGTCGCCGGCGGCGCGCCGTGGCTGCTGCTGGAGCACTCCACCAGCGGCGTCAACTGGCAGCCGCGCGGCATCGCCAAGCGCCCCGGCGAGATGGCCCGCAACTCCCTGGCGCACGTCGCCCGGGGCTCCGAGGGCGCGATGTTCTTCCAGTGGCGCGCCTCCCGCGCCGGCGCGGAGAAGTTCCACTCGGCGATGGTCCCCCACGCCGGCACCGACAGCCGAGTCTGGCGCGAGGTGGTCGAACTCGGCGCCCACCTCGGCGCGCTGGAGGAGATCCGCGGCACCCGCACCGTCGCGGACGTCGCGGTGGCATGGGACTGGCAGTCGTGGTGGGCGCAGAAGCTGGAGTGGCGCCCCAGCGAGGACCTCGACACCCGTGAACGAGCCGAGGCCTGGTACGCCGCGCTCTTCGACCGCCACCTGACCGCGGACTTCGTCCACCCCGGGACCGACCCGGCGCGTCTGGCGGAGTACCCGCTGCTGGTGGTGCCCGCGCTCTACCTGACCACGAAGGCCGCCGGGGAGAACCTGCGCGCCTACGTGGAGGGCGGCGGCACCCTGGTCGTCTCCTACTTCTCCGGCATCGTCGACGAGCACGACGCCGTCCACCCCGGTCCGCACCCGGGCGCGCTGCGGGACGTGCTGGGGCTGACGGTGGAGGAGTTCCAGCCGCTGAGGAAGGACCAGAAGGTGACGGTCGGGGCCGCCGGCCGCCCGGCGCTGGAGGGCGACGTGTGGGCCGAGACCGTGGTGGCGCGCGGCGCCGAGACGGTGTGGTCCTACACCGACGGGCCGGCCGCCGGCGGACCGGCCGTCACCCGCCACCGGCTGGGCCGGGGCACCGCCTGGTACGTCTCGACGCGGCTCGGCCGGGACGGGCTCGACGCCGTCCTCGCCGAGGCGTGCGCGGACGCGGGCCTGGCGCCGCGCGACGAACTCCCGCACGACGTGGAGGTGGTGCGCCGCTCGGGCGAGCACGGCACCTACCTCTTCGCCCTCAACCACACCGGCGCCGACGCCAAGGTGCCGCTGGAGGGGGCCGGGACGGAACTCCTCGGCGGCGAGCGGGTGGCCGGGCACCTCGCGGTGCCCGCGGGCGGGGTGCGCGTGGTCCGTCTCGACGGCTGACCGCTCCCGGCCCGCCCGCCCCGGGGGGCGGCGGAGAACGCCGGAAGCAACGCAGGAAGACCACCGCAGGAACCCAGGAACCCAGGAACTCAGGAACGCAGGAAGAAAGGGCCGCCATGCGCAGACGATCCCTCCTGCGGCTGGGAGCAGCCGCTCTCGCCGCCCCCGCCCTGGCCACCGCCGTACCCGGCACGGCCGCCGCCGCACCGCGCCTCCGCATTCGCGGGGCCGACCTGTCGTCCCTGGCCAAGAGCGAGGCCCTGGGCGGGATCTACCGCCGGGCCGACGGCCGCCGGGACGACGCCGTCCGCATCCTGGCCGGGGCCGGGGTCAACTGGGGCCGGCTGAAGGTCTGGGTGGACCCGGCCGACGGCTACCACACCAGGCCGCACATCCTGCGGACGGCCCGGCGCCTGCACGCGGCGGGCATGAGGCTCCTGGTCGACTTCCACTACTCCGACACCTGGGCCGACCCCGGCAAGCAGTACAAGCCCGCCGCCTGGGAGGACCTCCACGGGACCGCGCTGGAGCAGGCCGTACGGGACCACACGGCCGACGTCCTGGGGGCGCTGCGCGCCCAGGGCACCCCGGCCGCCATGGTCCAGATCGGCAACGAGATCAACGGCGGCATGCTCTGGCCCGACGGCTCCACCGACGACTGGCCGCGGCTCGCGGCCCTGCTCACCGCGGGGGCCGAGGCGGCGCGCGCCGCCTCGCCGGGCATCCGGATCGCCCTCCACCTGGCCGAGGGGGGACGGAACGAGGCCACCCGCTGGTGGTTCGACAACGCGGTGGCGCACGGCGTCCCCTTCGACGTCATCGCCCTGTCCTTCTACGGCTACTGGCACGGCACGCTCGCCGACCTCCAGGCCAACCTGAACGACGTCTCCGCCCGCTACGGCAAGGACGTCGTCGTCGCCGAGACGGCCTACCCGTTCCGGCTGGACAGCCGGGACTCCCTGGAGAACATCATCGACCTGCCCTCCGAGCTCGTCCCCGGCTACCCCGCGACCCCCGAGGGCCAGTCCGCGTGGCTGCGCGACATCGCGGCGGTCGTGGCCGCCGTCCCGGACCGGCGGGGCCTGGGGCTGTTCTACTGGGAGCCCACCTGGACGGCCGTGCCCGGCAACGGCTGGGACCCGGCCGACCCGGCCTCCGGCAACGGCTGGGAGAACCAGGCGCTCTTTGACTACGACAACCGCGCCCTCCCCGCCCTCAGGGTGCTGGGCCGGGGCTGACGGCCCGGTCCGGCACCGGCCGGCGGGGGAGGAGGGGCGGGGCCGCCGCGGCGGCCCCGCCCCTCTGCGTCCGGCGCGCCGCACCCGTTCGGGGGGTCACGCCGCGCGTCTCACCTCACCGGGGTGAAGTCCCGCGCGCCGATGAACTCCGGGCGCCTGACGGGCGCCGCGAACGGCTCCACCGCGGCGTTCTCCACGCTGTTGAAGACGATGAAGACGTTGCTCCGCGGATAGGGGGTGATGTTGTCCCCCGAGCCGTGCATGCAGTTGCAGTCGAACCAGGTCGCCGACCCCGGCCTGCCGGTGAACAGCCGGATGCCGTGCTCGGAGGCCATCCGGGTCAGCGCCTCGTTCGACGGCGTGCCCGCGTCCTGCATCTGCAGCGACTTCTTGTAGTTGTCCTTCGGGGTGGCGCCCGCGCAGCCGAGGAACGTCTTGTGCGACCCCGGCATGATCATCAGGCTGCCGTTGGTGTCGTGGTTCTCGGTCAGGGCGATCGAGACGGACACCGTCCTCATGCGCGGCAGGCCGTCCTCGGCGTGCCAGGTCTCGAAGTCGGAGTGCCAGTAGAACCCCGAGGCGCCGAAACCCGGCTTGACGTTGATCCGGCTCTGGTGGACGTAGACGTCCGAGCCGAGGATCTGCCGTGCGCGGCCCACCACGCGCGGGTCCCGTACCAGGCCGGCGAAGACCTCGCTGATCCTGTGGACCTCGAAGACGGAGCGGATCTCCTGCGACTTCGGCTCGACGATCGAGCGCTCGTCGGCGCGGATCACCGGATCGGAGATCAGCCGCTCCAGCTCCCGGGCGTAGACGCCGACCTCGTCGGGGGTGATGAGCTGGTCGATCGCCAGGAAGCCGTCCCGCTCGTAGGCGGCGAGGTCGGAGGGCTCGATCGGCCCCGGAGCCCCCGGGTCGGACCACACGACCGGGTCCTGGCGCGGCGTGATCACCTCGGTGGCGCCCCGCGTCGGGTACAGGTCGATGGTGCGTTCGGGTGCGGTGGTCATGCTGTTGCTCCTCTCCTCTGACAAGGCCCTGTCCTCTGTGCCGGCCTGCTGCCGGGGGGATCCGCCGCCCGCGCGGCCTCCGTGCGGCCGCGGTGTTCCCGGGCGCGGCCCCGGCGCGGTCCCCTCAGACCCCTTCCGGTTCGGTGAGCAGCGGGTAGACACCGTTCTCGTCGTGGTCCTCGCGCCCGGTGACGGGCGGGTTGAAGACGCAGACGCAACGGAAGTCCGTCTTAGGACGGAGTGTGTGCTTCTCGTGCCCGTCCAGCAAGTACACGGTGCCGGGGGTGATCCAGTGCTTCTCGCCGGTCTCCTCGTTGGTGAGCTCGGCCTCGCCCTCCACGCAGTAGACGGCCTCGATGTGGTTGGCGTACCACATGGAGGTCTCGGTGCCGGCGTAGAGGACGGTCTCGTGCAGCGAGAAGCCCACGCGTTCCTTGGCCAGGATCAGGCGCTTGCTGCGCCAGGTCCCGGAGGCCGACTCCACGTCGCGGTCGGTGCCCTCGATGTCCTGCAGGGATCGGACGATCACGGTGTTCGGTGCCTTTCTTCCGACGGCCGTCCCGGTTTCCCGGAATGGGCCGAATGGGTGATGCCTGCGGTGTCCCGGGCGCTGCCGGGGGGATGCCGAGTTGCCGCTCGGCACCGCCTTACGCGGTCTCGCGGACCGCGCGGGCGAGGATCCGCAGGCCCTCGTCCAGCTCCTCGGGCGAGATGGTCAGCGCCGGGAGCAGCTTGACGACCTCGCTCTGGGGGCCGGAGGTCTCGATGAGCAGGCCGAGTTCGAAGGCGCGCGAGGCGACGGCGCCGGCGCGGGACCTGTCGTGGAACTCCAGGCCCCACACCAGGCCGCGGCCGCGGACATCGGCGACCTCGTCGCCGTGCTCGGCGGCGATGGCGCGCAGGGCGGTCTCGACCTGCTCGCCGCGGGTCAGGGTCTGCTTCTCCGTCTGGTCGTCGGTCCAGTACGCGTTCAGCGCGGCGGTGGCGGTGACGAAGGCCGGGTTGTTGCCGCGGAAGGTGCCGTTGTGCTCGCCGGGCTCCCACACGTCCAGCTCCGGCCGGAACAGGGTCAGCGCCATGGGCAGGCCGTAGCCGCTGATGGACTTGGAGACGGTGACGATGTCGGGGACGATGCCCGCCTCCTCGAAGGAGAAGAAGGCGCCGGTGCGGCCGCAGCCCATCTGGATGTCGTCGACGATCAGCAGCATGTCCTGGCGTTTGCACAGGTCGGCCAGGGCGCGCAGCCACTCGGGCCGGGCCACGTTGATGCCGCCCTCGCCCTGCACGGTCTCGACGATCACCGCGGCGGGCTGGTTCAGCCCGGAGCCGGCGTCCTGCAGCAGCCGCTCGAACCACAGGAAGTCCTCGACCTTGCCGTCGAGGTAGTTGTCGAACGGCATGGGGGTGCCGTGGACCAGCGGCACGCCCGCGCCGGCCCGCTTGAAGGCGTTGCCGGTGA
This sequence comes from Streptomyces glaucosporus, assembly GCF_039533345.1. Lineage (NCBI taxonomy): Bacteria > Bacillati > Actinomycetota > Actinomycetes > Kitasatosporales > Streptomycetaceae > Streptomyces > Streptomyces glaucosporus. Next base: position 60,120 of record NZ_BAAATJ010000021.1, read on the forward strand.
CCGCCAGCGCGCCCAGCGACATGCCGTGGAAGGCGTTGGTGAAGGAGACGATCGATTCGCGGCCCTTGACCTTGCGGGCCAGCTTCAGGGCCGCCTCCACGGCGTTGGTGCCGGTGGGGCCGGTGAACATCACCTTGTGGTCCAGGCCGCGCGGCCGCAGGACGACCTCCTGGAACGTCTCCAGGAAGGCCCGCTTGGCGGTGGTGGACATGTCCAGACCGTGGGTGACGCCGTCGCGCTCCAGGTAGTCCAGCAGGGCGCGTTTGAGGACCGGGTTGTTGTGGCCGTAGTTCAGTGATCCGGCCCCGGCGAAGAAGTCGAGCCAGACGCGGCCGTCCTCGTCGTACATGCGGCTGCCCTGGGCCCGGTCGAAGACGGCGGGCCAGCCGCGGCAGTAGCTGCGCACCTCCGACTCCAGGGTCTGGAAGATGCTCAGGTCCGGCTGGGTGATGGTCACGGGAATCTCCTGGAAGAGGTTCTGCGGAGGAGTGTGGGTCTGGGGGCGCCTGCCGTGCGGGGGCGCGGCGGTCAGCGGCCGGCGGAGACGGCCGCGGGTATCGGCCCGATCCGGTACAGCACCTCGGGCTCGTGCCCGCCCTCCGGGAACAGCACGCCGTCGAAGAGGACCTCGCGGTGCACCGGCGCGCCGTGCCGGCGCGCGTAGGAGGTGAACAGGCGGTTGGAGGCGGTGTTGTCAGGGGTGATCGTGGTCTCGATCCCGTCGATGCCCAGCTCCTCGGCGACCCGGGCGGTCAGCCCGTCGAGCATCGCCGCGGCGAGGCCGCGTCCGCGCTGCCCGTGGTCGACGGCCACCTGCCAGACGACCAGGGTCCGGGGGCGCTGCGGGCGGATGTAGCCGGTGACGAATCCCACCGGCCGGCCGTCGCCGTCGCGCGCCACCACGGAGGTGGCGGCGAAGTCGCGGCACCACAGGAGGTAGCTGTAGGAGGAGTTCAGGTCGAGCGTCCGGGAGTCGCGGGCGATGCGCCAGATCGCGGCCCCGTCCTCCACGCGTGGTACGTCGAGCCTCAGTCCTTCCGGTATTCCGATGGTTCTGCTGGTGGTGCTTGCATGCTCTGCCGGTGCAGCGGTCATGCAAATCCAACTTACCCAGGAAGATTTCAAATCACATCGTGATGAGGGGTTACCTTGGGGAAGTGGTTGTGATATCGCGCGTGGGTGCATGCGCGCACGAACGCCGGATGGAATGCCTGTTTTGCGGGGTATTTTTCGGGCAAACAGGAGCGCGTGTTGTCTTGATCACAGGTCCATAACATGCCGACGGGCTGTCCGAAATACACGGTTCGCCGATATCGAATCTTGGCGTTTAACGGCTTCGGAACCGGGTAGGTGATCCACGGGATTATCTTCGGAGAATTACCTCCAATTCATTTTCTATTCACGTGCGTAATCCCGGTGATATCGAATCGTGAGGTCATGCGCGCGGCTCGTCGCGGTCTTCCGGGAGAACACCCGGCCCCTTCGCCGCCGCCGGGCCGCGGGCAGGCGCCCGCGGCCCGGCGGCGGGCGCGGTCACCAGGCGGGCCGGGGTCCCGGCCGCCCGGAGCCGGGCAGGGTCCGGGCGGGGCCGGCCCCGCCCGCCGTCGCCGCCCCGGCCGGCCCCGCCGCCGTCGGGCGCGCCGGCCCGGGCCGGCCGGGCGACAGCAGCCGCTCCAGTTCGGCGAGCCCGCGCGAGGTCTGGCTCTTCACGGTGCCGACCGAGATGCCCAGGGCCAGGGCGGTCTCCTTCTCGGACAGGTCGAAGGCGTGCCTCAGCACGACGCACGCCCGTTTCCGCAGCGGCAGCCGGGCGAGCGCCCGGCGCACGTCCAGCACCGCGGGCACGTCCGGATCGGTGACGCGGTCGGGCCGCTGCGACCAGAACAGGGCGATCCGGCGGCGCTCCCGCCGCAGGCTGCGCAGGCGGGAGCGGGCCATGGCGGTGAGCACGCCGCGCGCGTACGAGGCGGGGCACTCGTCGGCGCGGGCCCGGTCCCACCGGTGCCACACCGCGACCAGGGCGTCGGCGGCGAGGTCGTCGGCTCCCCCGGCCTCCCCCAGCAGGAGATGGGCGAGACGGGACAGGTCGGTGTAGTGGCGGTCGAAGAAGGCGTGGAACTCTTCGGTGGGGGCGTCCACGCTGCCTCCTTTGGGGTCGGCGGATGCTGTGCGGTGCGCGACCACGACCCCCTGTGGCTGCGTGAACGTAGCAGGCGACTCGTACAGTGCGCCATATGAGCGAGCGCGGGAATCTGCACATCAAGGGACGCGTCCTGACCGGACCGGACCCGGACGCGGACGTCCGGGACGAGTTGTGGGTCGTGGACGGCCGGATCACCTACGAACGCCCCCGGGGCGTCCGGGAGACCGTCACGGTCGAGGGCTGGGTGCTGCCCGGCCTGGTGGACGCCCACTGCCACGTCGGCCTCGACGCCCACGGCGCCGTCGACGAGGCCACCAGCGAGAAGCAGGCGCTCACCGACCGGGACGCGGGGACGCTGCTGATCCGGGACGCCGGCTCCGCGGCCGATACCCGCTGGATCGACGACCGCGAGGACCTGCCGCGGATCATCCGCGCGGGCCGCCACATCGCCCGCACCAGGCGCTACATCCGCAACTACGCCCACGAGATCGAGCCCGGGGACCTGGCGGCGTACGTGCGGCGCGAGGCCCGGCGCGGCGACGGCTGGGTCAAGCTCGTCGGCGACTGGATAGACCGCGAGCAGGGCGACCTCGCCCCCTGCTGGCCGCGCGAGGCGGTCCGGGAGGCCATCGCCGCCGCCCACGAGGAGGGGGCGAGGGTCACCGCCCACTGCTTCGCCGAGGACTCGCTGCGCGACCTGGTGGAGGCCGGCATCGACTGCGTCGAGCACGCCACGGGGCTGACCGAGGAGACCATCCCGCTGTTCGCCGAGCGCGGCGTCGCCATCGTCCCCACCCTGGTCAACATCGCGACCTTCCCCCGGCTCGCCGAAGGCGGGGAGAAGAAGTTCCCGCGCTGGGCGGACCACATGCGCCGGCTCCACGAGCGCCGGTACGACACCGTGCGCGCGGCCTGGGACGCGGGCATCCCCGTCTTCGTCGGCACGGACGCGGGCGGCTCCCTGGCCCACGGTCTGGTCGCCGACGAGGTGGCCGAGCTGGTGGCGGCGGGCATCCCGCCGGTGGACGCCCTGTCGGCGACCACCTGGGCGGCCCGCGCCTGGCTCGGGCGGCCCTCCCTGGAGGAGGGCGCCGAGGCGGACCTGGTGGTCTACGAGGCGGACCCGCGGGCCGACGTACGGGTGCTGGCCGCACCCCGCAGAGTGGTGCTCCGGGGGCGCGTCGTGCGGTAGGCGTCCGGAACGGGGGAGCGGGCGGGGCCGGTCCCGGGACCGGCCCCGCCCCGGGAACGAAGGGGCCATGGATACCCAGGAGTTGCGATTCGAAAACCGTGACGGGTGTTACTCGTACGGGTGAACTCACGCCGTGTGTATGACTTTTGACGGTGCGTACGTCAACGATGGCAGGGTCTCAAGTCACCGGCACGAGCGATGTCCCCCATTGGCCGTGCCGGTGACGCCATGTCATCTGTGGGGGTTCCACCTGTGAACAAGTCTGTCTACAGCCTGCTCGCCGCCGCTGCCCTGGTGGGGGTGGCCGCCGTACCCGCGCACGCCACCGGGAACGGCGGCAAGGGCACGGCGAGCGCGGCCGTCCTCCGGGCGAAGCTCGACGTCTCGCTGCTCGACGGGACGGCCGCCGTGCCGCTGACCACCGAACTCAACGCCGTCCGGGCGCCCGAGAGCGCCGGGAGGACCGCCCTGACGGTCCGGCTGGAGGGCGCGCACGGCGGCAGGCCGATCAGGATGCTGCACGCGGACGCCGCCACCGCGAAGGCGACCGCGGACGAGGGGAGGAGCGAGGGGTACTCCAACGTGGTCAACGCCAAGGTGTACGTGCCCGGACTGACGCCGGGGCGGCCCCTGGTCAAGGCCGACGTGATCACCTCCCGGGCGGTGTGCGAGGCCGGCGCCCGGCCGACCGCGAAGTCGGAGATCCCCGGCACGGTCACGGTGCTCGGCAAGCAGGTCGCGGTGCGGGCCGAGGGCACCACCAAGGTCGAGGCCGACGGCCTCGGCACGGTCGAACTGCGCCTGGCCGAGACCGTCACCACCTCCCGCACCGCCGCGGCCACCGCGCTGGCGCTGGACGTCGCGGTGGACCCGGCCGAGCTGGGCGTCGCCAAGGTCAGGGGCCGGGTGACGCTGGCGGAGGCCGCCTGCGAGACGCCGGGCGGCAACGGCGGCGGGAACAGCGGCGGCAACGGCACCGCCGGCGGCGACGGCGGTGGTGACAACGGCGGCGCCACCGGTGGCGACGGCGGCGGCGACAACGGCGGAACCACCGGCGGCGACGGCGGCAAGGGCGAGACCGCGGGCAGCGGCGGGAACGAGCCGCAGACCCAGACCAGCTCCGACCGGCCCGGCGGGGGCCCCAACCTCGCCGAGACCGGCGGCGACTCCGCCACCCCGTACATCGCGGGCGGCGCCCTGGCGTTCCTGGCCGCGGGCGGCGCGCTGGTGCTGCTGCGGCGCCGTCGCGCCTCCTGACGCCCGGCCGCCGGTGAACCGGTGAAGCCGCGGCGCGGCGGCGGGACGCAGCCCGGGCCCCGCCGCCGCGCCGCTCCCGGCGCACTCCCTCAGCGCGTCCTCCGGCGCACCCCTCAGCACACCCCGAGCGCGGCCAGCGCCCGCACCAGACGGTCGGTGGTGGCCCTCTCCCGCACGGCCAGCCGCAGCCACCGCCGGTCCAGGCCGGGGAAGGTGTCCCCGCGGCGCACCGCGATGCCCAGCCCCCGCAGCCGCTCCCGCAGCGCCGCCGCCTCCGGGTGCCGGACCAGCACGAAGGGCGCCCGCGGATCCGGGGTCGCGGGCCGCAGCCCGGTGAACTCCGCGAGCCGCTCCAGCAGGTACGCCCGGTCCCCGGCGATCTCCCGCGCCGCGCGCTCGGCCTCGGCCAGCGCCGCCGGGGCGCAGCACGCCTCGGCCGCGACCAGCGCGGGGGAGGAGACCGGCCACAGCGGCTGGTGCCGCGCGAGACGGGCGACGGTCCCCGGGTCGGAGAGCACGTAGCCGACGCGCAGGCCCGCCAGTCCCCAGGTCTTGGTGAGGCTGCGCAGCACCACGGTGGTGCCCGGCAGCTCGGTGACCCGGGAGGCGAGGGACTCCCGCTCGCCCGGCACCGCGTCGATGAACGCCTCGTCCACCACCAGCGTCCGGCCCGGCCGCGCCAGCGCCTCCAGGGCGGACGCCGGGTGCAGCACGGACGTGGGGTTCGTCGGATTGCCGACGACCACCACGGGCGCCCCGGGCGGGACGAGGGCGGGGTCGAGCCGGAAACCGTCCCGTTCGGGCAGCACGACGCGCTCCACCTCGTGGCCCGCGTCCCGCAGGGCGGCCTCCGGCTCGGTGAACTGCGGATGCACCACCACCGGCCGTCCCGTGCCCGGCGCACCCTCCCGCAGCGCCCGGGCGAGCAGGACGAACGCCTCCGCCGCGCCCGCCGTCAGCAGCACGCACTCCTCGGGCAGCCCGTGCCGGGCCGCCACCGCGCGCCGGGCCGCCCGCCCGTCCGGGTAGGCGGCCAGCGAGTCGAGGGAGGCGGCGATCCGCTCCTTCAGCCAGGCGGGGGGCGTGCCGGAGCGGACGTTGACCGCGAGGTCCACCAGGTCCGCCCCCGCGTCCCTCACCTCCGCGTCGCCGTGGTGGCGCAGGTCGTGCGGGGCCGGCGCGCTCCGCCCGGGGGCGCCCGCCGGCTCAGTGGGCGTGCGCATGGCCGCCGTGGTGGTGATGGTGGTGCCCGTCGTCGTCCGGGTGGTGGTGCGGCTGCTGCGGCATGCCGACCTTGTCCTCGAAGCCGGGCAGCGCGATGCGGTAGACGCAGGAGTCGCAGTTCATCCGCAGGTCGCCCCTCAGGGCCTCCTCGTACCGCTCCCAGACCAGCCCCGCCAGCTCCTCGGTGGGGCCGATGACGTCGGCGCAGCGCACCTCGGTGTCCGGGTGGGTCCCGGCCCACTCCTCGGCCTGCGTCCGCACCCGGTCCGGCAGGATGCCGGTGAACAGGAAGTACGGCAGCACCACGATCCGGCGGGCGCCCAGCCTCCGGCAGCGCTCCAGGCCGGCGGGGACGTCGGGCGCGGCGAGCGAGACGAACGCCGCCTCCACGCCCGCGAAGCCGCGTCCCTCCCACAGCAGCCGGGCCGCCTTGTGCACCTCGGCGTTGGCGTCCGGGTCGGTCGAACCGCGGCCCACCAGCAGCACCGTCGTGCCGGCCCGGTCCCAGGGGGTCTGCCCCGGGCCGCCCAGCGCCTCGTCCAGCCGGCGCTCCAGCACGCCCAGCAGCGCCGGGTGCGGGCCCAGCGGGCGGCCGTACGCGTACGAGGTGCCCGGGTGGCGGAGCTTCTCGCGGGCCAGGGCGGCCGGGATGTCGCCCTTGGCGTGCCCGGCCGACACCAGCATCAGCGGGACGGCGGCGAAGTTCCGCACGCCGCGGCCGGCCAGTTCGGCGACGGCGTCCGCGAGCGGCGGCGGCGACAGCTCGATGAAGCCGCCCGCGACCGGGATATCCGGCCGGAGGGCGCCGAGGTCGCGCACGAAGGACCGGAACGCCTCGGCGCCGGCGTCGTCACGGGTGCCGTGGCCGACGAGAAGCAGGGCCGGCGGTGTGGTCACAGGGTCTCCTTGGCAGTGCCGGTGGAGGGCCGCCCCGCGGTCGGGTGCGGCGTCTCCAGAGGGGTGTACAGAAGGGCGTTGAGGGCGGCGGCGGCCACCGCGCTGCCGCCCTTCTCCGAGACGTTGCTGACGGCCGGCAGCCCGCTGGCGCGCAGGGCGGCCTTGCTCTCGGCCGCGCCGACGAACCCGACGGGCAGGCCGATCACCAGGGCGGGGTCCGCGTCCAGGGCGAGGAGTTCGAACAGGGCGGTGGGCGCGCAGCCGATCACCCACACCGCGCCGGGGCCCACCTCCTCCAGGGCCAGCCGGACCGCGTGCGCCGAACGGGTCAGCCCCGGGCCGCCCGAGGCGTCGGCGAGGCGGCACACCGCCCTCCGGCGGGTGATCCCGGCGGCGACCATCTCGACGTCGGCCACGACCGGCGCACCGGCGTGCAGGGCGGCGTGCGCCGCGCGCAGCGCCTCCTCGTCGGTGACCAGGTCGTCGGCGTACGCCAGGTCGGCGCTGGAGTGGATCACCCGCTCCACCACCGCCCGGGTCAGCGGCGGCAGGTGCGAGGTGTCCAGCCGGGAGCGCAGGATGCGGTACGACTCCTCCTCGATGGGGTGGACGGTGCGGGATGTCGGGGGCGTCACGGCGTCTCCTCGGGGGTGCTTCCCCCGGGCGGCGGCCCGGGGGTCTCCACGGCGGTCGTCGTCCGGGCGGCCGTCCCGGGGGCCGTTCCGCCGGCCGTGCGGGCGGTCTCCTCGATCGCGTCGACGGGGCACACCTCGACGCACTCCAGGCAGCCGGTGCACAGCTCCGCCCGCACCAGCAGCGTGCCGCCCAGCGGGCGTATCGCGTGGACCGGGCAGGTCAGCAGGCAGGCGCCGCAGCCCGCGCAGCGCGCGGTGACGGCCACGGGCGCCGGCGGGACGGCGGGCGGCATGGCGGGGAGCGCGGCGGGGGGCGTCACGAGCCCCCCTGCCAGCGGTAGCCGCGCGGGGTGACCATGCGTCCGGCGACGGTGCGGGTGGCGGTGTTGCCGACGGTCACCACGGTCATCATGTCGACCGCGGCCGGGTCGAGCCCGCCGAGCGTGGTGACGGTCACCCGCTCGCCGGGCCGCGAGGCGTTGCGCACCACGCCGACGGGCGTGTCCGGGGCGCGGTGCTCCGCCAGCAGGGCCAGCGCCTTGGGGAGCTGCCAGTCGCGTCCCCGGCTGCGCGGGTTGTAGAACGTCACCACCAGGTCCGACTCGGCCGCCGCCCGCACCCGGCGCTCGATGACCTCCCAGGGCGTGTGGAGGTCGGACAGGCTGATCGAGACGTGGTCGTGGCCCAGCGGCGCGCCCAGCAGCGCGGCGGCGGCGAGCGCGGCGGTGACGCCGGGCACGCCCACCACGTCGATGTCCGCCGTCGCCTCGGCCAGGGCGGGGGAGGCCATGGCGTACACCCCGGCGTCGCCGCTGCCGATCAGCGCCACCGCGCGGCCCGCGCGGGCCTCGGCCACGGCGGTGCGGGCCCGCTCCTCCTCCGCGCCCAGCCCCGACTCCAGCACGCGGGTGCCGGGGCGCAGCAGGTCGCGGATCTGGTCCACGTACTGGTCGAGGCCGACGACCACCGAGGCGCGGCGCAGCTCGTCGCGGGCGCGCGGGGTGAGCAGGTCGCGGGCGCCGGGGCCGAGCCCGACGAGGGCCAGTCGCCCGCGCGTCCGGCGCCGCGCCACGGCGCAGGTGGCCATCGCCGCCCGTCCGGGGACCTCCGACTTCCGCTTGGGCACGACCAGTTCGGCGCCCTCGCCGCAGGCGAGCAGCGCGGCGGCCTCCGCCACGCTCGGGGTGCCCACGGCCGCCAGCGGCGCGTCGGACGGATGGGGGACGGGCACGGCCGCCAGCTCCCCGGCGGGGTACGTCCGCACCGGCACGCCCAGCCGCCGGGCCGCCTCGACGATGCCGGGCTCGTCCGCCTTGGCCTCGACCGTGGCCAGTTCGGCGACGCTGCGGGGCGACAGCCCGGCGTCGGCCAGCGCCCGCTCCACCAGCGCGGTGATCTCGTCGGCGGGCGCGCCCCGGCTGGCCCCGACGCCGACCGCGAGGGTGGCGGGCCGCAGCACGGCCGTGCGGGCGTCCGGTTCCAGGGCGCGGTCGGTGACCAGCACGGTGTACCCGCCGCCGGACCCGGCATCGCTCTCCGCGCCGTCGCCGGCGGTCTCGATCACGTTGGGCGGCAGCGCCGGGAGGGGGAAGGGGACATGCCGCACCAGACGGACGGGCTCGCCGTCGAGGACGGCCCGCGACACCGCCGCGACGGCTCCCTCGACGGGCAGGCCGAGGGTGTCCAGACCGGGGACGCCGACGGCGTCCGTGGCGGTGGTGACGACGGGACGGCAGCCCGGCAGCACCTCGGCCACCGCGTGCGCCAGCTCGTTCGCGCCGCCCGCGTGGCCGCCCAGCAGGGCCACCGCGTACCGCTGCGCCTCGTCCACGCACACCACGCCCGGGTCGCTCTCCTTGTCGCCGAGCAGCGGGGCGACCAGCCGTACGGTCGCGCCGGTGGCCAGGAAGCAGACGATCCGGTCGCACTCGGCGAACGCGCGGGCGACGGCGTCGCGGACGGTGCCCGCACCGCCGGCGCCGCCCGTGTCGTAGACGCGGGTCGCCTCCGGCCAGGCGGCGGCCAGCCGGTCGCGGGCGCGCCGCCCGGCGGCGGTGGCGGAGACGAGGCCGATCAGGCCGTTGGGGGCGTTCACGCAAGGGCTCCTTCGGTGGCGGGGCGGGTGCCCCACAGGACGAAGACGGGATTGGCGGCGGCGAGCCGTGTCACGCCGCCGGGCAGGGGGGACAGCCGGGAGGACTGCAGCAGCACGCCGTCGCAGGCCAGCCCGGCGGCGCCGAGCGCGGCCCGCACGGCGGGCACCCGGTCCAGCGCGGCGAGCGTGACGACGACGGTGCGGCGGGCGCGGCGGGCGCACAGCGAGACGATCGCCTCCAGCTCCCGGCCCCCGCCGCCGACGAACACCGCGTCGGGGTCGGGAAGCCCCGCCAGCGCGCCGGGCGCGGCGCCGTGCACGGTCTGGACGTCCACGCCGTGGGCGGCGGCGTTGGCCCGGCAGCGCTCGGCGCCGTCGGCGGCGCGCTCCACGGCGATGGCCGCCGCGCCCAGCCGCGCGCACTCCACCGCGACCGAGCCGGAGCCCGCGCCCACGTCCCACACCAGATCGCCCGGACGCGGCCCGAGCCGGGCCAGGGCCAGGGCCCGCACCTCGTACTTGGTGACCATCGAGTCGCGGTGGACGAAGGCGTCCTCCGGCAGCGCCCACCCGGCGGGCGGGCGCCGCGGCCCGGCGAGCGCCCGGGGGGCGGGGGCCAGGAGGCGGGCCTCGTCCAGGCAGAGCACCACGCTCACCTCGTCGGGCCAGACGCGTCCGGCGGCCTCGGCGGGGGAGAGCCGCTCCACGCGCTCGCCGGCCGTGCCCAGCAGGCTCGCCACCACCAGGGTGCGCGGCAGCCCGGTGCCCGCCAGGGCGGCGCCCAGCTCGGCGGGGCCCGCGCCGGGACCGGTCAGCACGGCGGTCTTGGGGTGCGCGCGGCAGACGTTGACGGCGGTGCGCGGGTCGCGCCCGTGCGCGCTGACCACGGCCGCGTCGTCCCACGGCAGCCCGGCGCGGGCGAAGGCGAGGGCCACGGAGGGGACGGAGGGCCGCACGTCCAGGGCGCGCGGGCCGAAGCGCTCGGCGAGCGCCCGGACGATCCCGAAGAACCCCGGGTCGCCGGAGGCCAGCACCACCACCCGGCCGCCCCCGCCGGGCGCCGCGGCCAGGTGCTCCGCCACCGCGTCCAGGGCCGGGGCCAGCGGGCCCAGCACCACGCGCCGCACCCCGGGCGGCACGCCGGCGGCGTCCAGATGGCGGCGGGCGCCCACGGCCAGGGACACGTCCCGCCAGTCGGGCCCCGTGCCCGCGGCGGTGCCCGATCCGACGACGGTGATCACCGCAGCAGCCCCCCGCCGCCGGAGTGCCGGGCGATCACCGTGCGGCCCGTGAAGTCCACCAGGGCCGCCTCCGCCGCGATCCGGCGGTCCGTGAAGCGCTCCAGCACGTCCACGACCCGGCGGCACAGCTCCGCTCCCGCCGTGGGCAGCAGACCCGCCGCGTCCCACAGCTCGTAGGCGTGGCGGGCGGTGTTGGCCACGGCGACCTCGGCCGCCACCGGCTCCGGCCCGCCCACCGCGCGGGTGACGCCGGCCAGGACGGAGGTGTCCACCTTCGACCGCGTGTAGTGCGTCATCAGCACGCCGGAGGCCAGCTTGGTCAGCTTCCCCACCATGCCGACGAACACCACCCGGCCCACACCGTGCTCCACGGCCCGCCGCAGCGCGGCGCCCGTGAAGTCGCCGACCTCGATGAAGCACACCTCGGGCAGGTCCGGCAGCAGCTCCATGGCGCCCTTCTCGGTGCGGCCGCCGGTGCACAGCACCACGGCCGGGGCGCCCTGCGCGGCGGCCACCGACACCGCCTGCTCCACGCTCGCCCGCCACGAGGCCGTCGAGAAGGGCCGCACGATCCCGGTCGTCCCCAGGATGGAGATGCCGCCGAGGATGCCGAGCCGGGCGTTGGTGGTCTTCCGGGCGCGCTTCTCGCCGTCCGGCACGCTGATGGTGACGTCCACGCCGCGGGAGGCGACGTCGACGACCTCGCCCACCGCCCGGCTGATCATGGCGCGGGGCACCGGGTTGATCGCCGGGCCGCCCACCTCCAGACCGAGCCCCGGCCTGGTGACGACGCCGACGCCGATCCCGCCGTGCAGCCCGATGCCCGGCTCGTCCCGCCAGCTCACCGTGGCCGTCAGGTGCGAGCCGTGGGTGACGTCCGGGTCGTCGCCCGCGTCCTTGACCACGACCGCCTCGGTGCGGCCCGGCCGCAGCTCCGTGGAGCTCTCCACGGCGAACGTCACCCGCCGCCCCGACGGCAGCGCGACCTCCACCCACGGCTGGGGCTCGCCCGTGACCAGGTGCAGCGCGGCGGCCCGGGCCGCCGCCGACGCGCAGGTGCCGGTCGTCCAGCCGGTGCGCAGCGCCTTCGGCCGCTGCTTGGCGGTGCGCGGCAGGTCCGGCTCCCGCAGCACCGGCCCCGGCTCGGGCTCCCGGTCCGGCCGCTCACCCACGGTCCGTCTCCAGGGGTGCCGGGGCGCCCGCCCGCCGGGCCGCCCGCAGCGCACGCCGGGCCGCGGGCTCGGCACGGCGGTGGCCGTGGAAGTGCCCGGGGTGGTACAGGTGCGAGCGGGTGCCGGAGGCGGACAGCGCCGGGCCGACGAGGAACAGCGTGTGCTTCCACAGCCGGTGCTCCTTGACGGTCTCCTCCAGCGTGCCGACCGTGCAGCGCAGCACCAGCTCGTCCGGCCAGGTCGCCTGGTGGGCGATCACCACCGGGGTGTCGGTCGGGTAGCCGCCCTCCAGCAGCTCCACCGCGAGCTGCCCGGACCGCGCCGCGGACAGGAAGACCGCCATGGTCGTGCCGTGCCGGGCGAACTCCCGCACCTCCTCGCCGGGCGGCATCGGCGTCTTGCCGCCGCCCAGCCGGGTGAGGATCACCGACTGGGCGACCTCCGGGATCGTCAGCTCCCGTCCCGCGATGGCCGCCACCGCCGAGAACGACGACACCCCGGGCACGATCTCCACCTCGACGCCCAGCTCCGCGCAGCGGTCCACCTGCTCCTGGGTGCCGCCCCACAGCGACGGGTCGCCGGAGTGGATCCGCGCCACCTTCAGGCCCTCGCGGGCGGCCCGCTCGTAGACGGCGACGACGTCCTCCAGGGACATCGACGCCGAGTCCAGCACCTCCGCGTCGGCGCGGGCGTGCTCGAGGACCTCCTCGCGCACCAGGCTGGCCGCCCAGATCACCACGTCGGCCTCGGCGATGGCGCGGGCGGCGCGGAAGGTGAGCAGGTCCGCGGCGCCGGGCCCGGCGCCCACGATGGTCACCTTCCCGGCGCGGGGCGCGGCGGTGTCCGGTGCGGTGGTGTCCGGCGCGGCGGTCACAGTTTGCCTCCTCGGCTCTCGCGGCGGGCGGGGGCGATCAGCGTGGACAGATAGGGCAGGGACCCTCCGGCGGCCAGTTCCTCCGCCAGCTCGGCCGCCGGGCGGATCGACTCCTCCGGCAGCCCCAGCGACGAGCCCCACACCGCCCCCTCCAGGCGGCCCGTGGCGCGCAGCGCGTCGGCGACCTCGCCGGCCAGCCGCCCGAACTTGTACGCCACCACCGTGCCCGGACCCCGGAGGGCCTCCTCGAGCACCGCCGTCCCCGCCGTCACCGGCACCAGCGTCAGCGGTTCCGTGCCCTCGGCGAGCACCGCCCCGCCGCGCGCGGCCAGGTCCTGCATCGCGGTGATGCCCGGCACGGTCTCCACGGCGGTCCCGGGCACCAGCCCGGCGACGGTCTGGGCCAGGTAGGTGAAGGTGGAGTAGACGTTGGGGTCGCCGATGGTGGCGAAGGCCACGGTCCCGTGGACGCGCAGCAGTTCGGCGACGCGCTCGCCCGCCGCGTCCCAGGCGGCCTCGCGGCGGGCCCGGTCGCTGCGCTCGTTGAGGGCGAAGACGACCCGCTCGACCCTCTCGCGCGACACGTGGTGCAGCACGGTGGCCTCCGCCCTGCCCGTGCCGCCGTCCTCCATCACGGGCACGACCACCGCGCCCGCCGAGCGCAGCGCCTTCACCCCCTTGACGGTCACCAGATCCGGATCGCCGGGGCCGACCCCGACGCCGATCAGCCGCGGCCCGCTGCCGGTGCTGTTCATGCGGCACACCTCTCGACACACCCGTTGACGAAACGCCGGGCCACGGACGGCTCGGCGGCCCAGTGCACATGCAGATACGAGGCGTGCACACCGCCCCTGACGAAACCCTCGACCCGCCGCTCGCGGCCGGCGCCCCAGGTCAGGCCCCACGCCGGGGACCGGTCCGCCCCGAGGTCCCCGGCGTGGGGCTCCACCGCCGTGCGGTGGAATTCGTGGCCGCGCACCCGCGTCCCGGCGGCGGCCAGGACGCTGTCGCCGACGGCGACCGCCTCCCGGTAGCCCAGGGTGAGCCGCTCCGTCATCCGGGCGGTCACGTCCAGCACCCCGCACATCGGGGCGCCGTCCAGCTCCCGCGCCAGGTACAGCAGTCCGGCGCACTCGGCGGCGACCGGCGCCCCGGAGGCGGCCAGCGCCGCCACCTCCCGGCGCAGCGGCTCGTTCGCCGACAGCTGGGGCGCGTACACCTCCGGGAAGCCCCCGCCGACGACCAGCCCGGCCGTCCCCGGCGGCAGGGCGGTGTCCCGCAGCGGGTCGAAGACGGCCACCTCCGCGCCCGCCGCCCGCAGCAGCTCGGCGTGCTCGGCGTAGGAGAAGGTGAACGCGGCCCCGCCCGCGACGGCCACCACCGGCCGCCGCCCGCGCGCCGCCCCGGCGGGGGCGGCCGGGGGCGCCCACGGCTCCTGCGGCAGCGGCGGCGCGGAGTGCGCCAGGGCGAGCAGCGCCGTCAGGTCGCAGCCGGACCGCACCCGCTCGGCCAGCTCGGCCACCGCCCCGGCCGCCTCCGCCCGCCGCTCGGCCGCCGGGACCAGGCCCAGGTGCCGCGACGGGGTGCGCACCCCCTCCGCGCGGCGCAGCACGCCCAGCACCGGCACGCCCGAGGCGTCCAGCGCCTCGCGCAGCAGCTCCTCGTGGCGGTCGGAGGCGACCTTGTTGAGGATCACCCCGGCGACGCGCACCTCCGGGTCCCAGGACGCGAAGCCGTGCACCAGCGCCGCCACCGAGCGGGACTGCGAGGAGGCGTCCACCACCAGCACCACCGGTGCCCGCAGCACCTTCGCCACCTGCGCCGTCGAGCCGAGTTCGCCCTGCCCGGCGGCGCCGTCGTACAGCCCCATCACGCCCTCGACCACGGCCAGGTCCGCGCCGGCCGCCCCGTGGAGGAACAGCGGCGCGATCAGCTCCGGGCCGCACAGGTACGCGTCGAGGTTGCGGCCCGGGCGTCCGGTGGCCAGCGCGTGGTAGCCCGGGTCGATGTAGTCCGGGCCCACCTTGTGCGGGGACACCTCCAGCCCGGCCGCCGCGAAGGCGGCCATCAGGCCGGTGGCGACGGTGGTCTTGCCGCTGCCCGAGGAGGGCGCGGCGATCACCAGCCGGGGGACGGCCGTGCTCATGCGCCGATCACCGCCCGGCTCACCATTCGATGCCCCGCTGGCCCTTCTGGCCGGCGTCCATCGGGTGCTTGACCTTGGTCATCTCCGTCACCAGATCGGCGGCGCCGACCAGTTCCGCGGGCGCGTTCCGCCCGGTGATCACCACGTGCTGGGCGCCGGGACGGCTCCGCAGCACCTCCACGACCTCGCCGGTGTCCACCCAGCCCCAGTGCATCGGGTAGGTGAACTCGTCCAGCACGTACAGCCGGTAGGTCTCGGCGGCCAGGTCGCGCTTGACCTGCTCCCAGCCCTCGCGCGCCGCCTCCTCGCTGGAGGCGATGTCGCGCTGGACCCAGGACCAGCCCTCGCCCATCTTGTGCCAGACGACGGTTCCGCCCTCGCCGCTGTCGCCCAGCACGCGCAGTGCGCGCTCCTCCCCGACCCGCCACTTGGCGGACTTCACGAACTGGAACACCCCGATCGGCCAGCCCTGGTTCCAGGCGCGCAGCGCCAGCCCGAAGGCGGCCGTCGACTTGCCCTTGCCGACGCCCGTGTGGACCGCCAGCAGCGGGCGGTTGCGGCGCTGGCGCGTGGTGAGTCCGTCGTCGGGTACGACGGTCGGCTGTCCCTTCGGCACTACGCGGCCCTCCTGTGGTGGTGAAGCGGGGTCTGCAGGGAGCGGACGAGCGAGGTGACGGCGTCGGCGCGCAGCTCGTCCAGGGTCACGGCCGGGCCGCCCAGTTCGGCGGCGAGCGCGCCCGCCAGGCCGAGCCGCACCGGCCCCGACTCGCAGTCGACCACGACCGACGCGGTGCCGTCGGCGGCCAGCAGCCGTGCCGCCTGCCGCGCCCGCTCCACCGGCCGGGGGCCGCCGGTGGCCCGGCCGTCGGTGACGGCGACCAGCAGCGGGCGCCGCGACGGGTCGCGCAGCCGCTCCACCCGCAGCACCTCGCGGGCCCTCAGCAGCCCGGCGGCCAGCGGGGTGCGCCCGCCGGTGGGCAGCGACTCCAGGCGCGCGGCGGCGGCGTCCACCGAGGAGGTGGGCGGCAGGGCCACCTCGGCGTCCGCGCCGCGGAAGGAGACCAGGCCGACCTTGTCGCGGCGCTGGTAGGCGTCCAGCAGCAGCGACAGCACCGCCCCCTTGACGGCGCCCATCCGCTTCCGGGCGGCCATGGAGCCGGAGGCGTCCACGACGAACAGCACCAGGTTGGACTCCCGGCCCTCGCGCACGGCCTCGCGCAGGTCGTCCCGGCGGACCACCAGGCCCGGCCCGGTGCGTCCCCGCGCCCGCTGGTGCGGGGCGGCGGCCCGGACGGTCGCGGCCAGGTGGAGCCTGCCCAGCGCGCCCCGCGGGCGGCGGGCGCCGGTGGTGCGGCCCTGCGCGGTACGGGCCCGGGAGCGCCGTCCGGCCGCGCCCTCGCCCACGCCGGGCACGTACAGGGCCCGGGCGCGGAACGGCTCGCCGGCGCGGGCGGGGGCCTGCTCGCCGGCGCCGTCCCGTCCACCGCTCTCCTCGGTGCGGGACTGCCCGGGCACGGAGGGCTCCGCGGTGCCGGACGGCTCCCCGGGGCCGTCCTGCGGGGGCCGCCCACCCCCGCCGGGCCCGCCGTCCCCGCCGCCGTCCGGGCCGTCGGGGCCGCTGTCCGGGCCGTCGGGGTCCGGCTCGCCGTCCTGCCCGCCGTCCCCGCCGCCGTTCTGCCGCAGGGTCTCGTCGAGCTTCTCCTCGTCCAGCCCCGGCGCGTCGAAGGGGTTGCGGCGCCTGCGGTGCGGCAGGGCCAGCAGCGCGGCCTGCCGGACGTCCTCGGCCGCCACGTCGGTGCGCCCGGCCCAGGCGGCCAGCGCGCAGGCGGTGCGGGCCATGACGATGTCGGCCCGCAGGCCGTCCACCTCGAACGCCGCGCAGGTCGCGGCGATCTGCCGCAGCGCCGCGTCGCCCAGCCGCACCTCCGGCAGCAGCGCCCGCGCCGCCGCGATCCGCTCCCGCAGCGCCGCCTCCTCGTCCGCCCAGCGGGCGGCGAAGGCGACCGGGTCCTCGTCGTACGCCAGCCGCCGCCGGACGACCTCCATCCGCTCGCCGGTCTCCCGGGAGGCGGCGACCTCCACGGTCAGCCCGAAGCGGTCCAGCAGCTGCGGGCGCAGCTCGCCCTCCTCGGGGTTCATCGTCCCCACCAGCAGGAAGCGGGCGGCGTGCCGCACCGAGACGCCCTCGCGCTCGATGTGGACCACGCCCATCGCGGCGGCGTCCAGCAGCGAGTCGATGAGGAAGTCCTGCAGCAGGTTGACCTCGTCGACGTAGAGGACGCCCCGGTGGGCCTGCGCCAGCAGGCCCGGCTCGAACGCCTTCACGCCCTCCGCCAGCGCCCGTTCGATGTCCAGCGCCCCGACGAGCCGGTCCTCCGACGCGCCGACCGGCAGCTCCACCATCCGCGCGGGACGGCTCCCGGAGCGCCCCGCCTCGTGCGGGCCGTCCGGGCAGTGCGGGTCGGGCCGGCGCGGGTCGCAGGAGAAGCGGCAGCCGGGCACGGTCTCGACCTCGGGCAGCAGCGCGGCCAGCGCCCGCACGGCCGTGGACTTCGCCGTCCCCTTCTCGCCGCGCACCAGGACGCCGCCGACGGCCGGCGAGACCGCGTTCAGCAGCAGCGCCAGCCGCAGGTCGTCCATGCCGACGATCGCGGTGAACGGGTAGGTGGCAGTGGTGGCAGTGGTGGTCATGCGTCGCCCTCCGGGTCGTCGGAGCCGCCTTCGAGGTCGCCCTCGAGCTCGAGGTAGATCTCCCGGAGCCGGTCCAGGGTCTCCGCCTCCGGCTCGGCCCACAGTCCGCGGTCGGCGGCCTCCAGCAGCCGCTCGGTGATGCCGCGCAGCGCCCACGGGTTGGAGCGCCTCATGAACTCCTGGTTGGTCTCGTCGAAGACGTACTCGGCGGCCAGGCGCCGGTACATCCAGTCGTCCACGACCCCGGCCGTGGCGTCGTAGCCGAAGAGGTAGTCGACGGTGGCGGCCATCTCGAAGGCGCCCTTGTAGCCGTGGCGCCGCATCGCCGCCATCCAGCGCGGGTTGACCACCCGCGCCCGGAACACCCGGTGGGTCTCCTCGCCCAGCGTCCGCGTCCTCACCTGGTCGGGGACGGCCGAGTCGCCGACGTACGCCTCGGGTGAGGAGCCCGTCAGGTGGCGGACCATGGCGACCATGCCGCCGTGGTACTGGAAGTAGTCGTCGGCGTCGGCGATGTCGTGCTCGCGGGTGTCGACGTTCTTCGCCGCCACCTGGATGCGGCGGAAGGCCGTCTCCATGTCGCCGCGCGCCGGACGGCCGTCCAGGCCGCGCCCGTAGGCGTAGCCGCCCCACACCGCGTACACCTCGGCCAGGTCGGCGTCCGAGCGCCAGTTGCGGGCGTCGATCAGCGGCAGCAGTCCGGCCCCGTACGCGCCCGGCTTGGAGCCGAAGATCCGCGCCGTGGCCCGGCGGCGGTCGCCGTGGGCGGCGGTGTCCTCGTCCGCGTGGGCCCTGACGTAGTTGGACTCGGCGGGCTCGTCCAGCTCGGCCACGGCCCGCACCGCGTCGTCCACCAGGCCCACCACGTGCGGGAAGGCGTCGCGGAAGAAGCCGGAGATGCGGACGGTGACGTCGATGCGCGGACGCCCCAGCTCCTCCAGCGGCACGACCGTGAAGCCCGTCACCCGCCGCGAGGCGTCGTCCCACACCGGCCGGCAGCCCAGCAGCGCCAGGATCTCCGCGATGTCGTCGCCCTGCGTGCGCATGCAGGAGGTGCCCCACACCGTCAGGCCCACCGACTTCGGGTACGCGCCGTGGTCGGCCAGGTGCCGGGCCAGCAGGGAGTCCGCCAGCGCGCTGCCGACCTCCCACGACAGCTTCGACGGAATCGCCTTGGGGTCCACGGAGTAGAAGTTCCGGCCGGTCGGCAGGACGTTGACCAGACCGCGGGTCGGCGACCCGGAGGGGCCGGCCGGAACGTACCCGCCGTCCAGCGCGTGGAGGACGTTGCCGATCTCGTCGGTGGTGCGCGCCAGCCGCGGCACGACCTCGTCGGCGGCGAACTCCAGGGCCCGCACCGCGCCCGGCACCGCCTCGCCCAGCACCTCGGCGACCACCCCGCCGGCCGCCTCGCGCGCCCAGTCGCGGGCCTCCATGCCCTCCACCAGCCGCCGCGCCAGGTGCTCCAGCAGGTCGATCGCGTCGGAGGCGGTCCGCGCCGGCCCGTCGGCCAGGGACGTCAGCGCCTTCGGCACCTCGATCCGGGCGCCGGGCTCGGCCAGCAGCGCCGCCTCCTCCAGCCCCACGTGCCCGGCCAGCACCGCCCGCAGGCCCGGCAGGGCGCCGCCGACACCGCCCCACACCTGCGCCGAACGCAGCACGGCCAGCACCAGGTTGACGCGCGGCTCGCCCACCGGGCCGCCGCCCAGGACGTGGAGGCCGTCGCGGATCTGCACGTCCTTGATCTCGCACAGCCAGCCGTCGATGTGCATGACGAACTCGTCGAACTCGTCCTCGTCCGGCTGCTCCTCCACGTGGAGGTCGTGGTGGAGCTCGGCGGCCCGCACCAGCGTCCAGATCTGGCTGCGCACCGCCGGGGCCTTGGCCGGGTCCAGGTCGGACACCAGCGCGTACTCGTCCAGGAGCTGCTCCAGCTTCGCCAGGTCGCCGTAGGAGTCGGCCCGGGCCATCGGCGGCACCAGGTGGTCGACGACCGTGGCGTGGCCGCGGCGCTTGGCCTGGGTGCCCTCGCCGGGGTCGTTGACGATGAACGGGTAGACCAGCGGCAGGTCGCCCAGCACCGCGTCCGGCGCGCAGCCCGCCGACAGGCCCAGGCCCTTGCCCGGCAGCCACTCCATCGTGCCGTGCTTGCCCATGTGGACGATCGCGTCGGCGCCGAAGGAGTGCTCCATCCACCGGTAGGCCGCCAGGTAGTGGTGGGAGGGCGGCATGTCCGGGTCGTGGTAGATCGCGATGGGGTTCTCGCCGAAGCCGCGCGGCGGCTGGATCATCACGACCACGTTGCCGAACCGCAGCGAGGCCAGCACGATCTCGGCGTCCTCTCCCTCGCCGTCCACGTAGAGCGAGCCCGGCGGCTCGCCCCAGTGCTCGCGCATGGCGTCGCGCAGCTCCGGGTCGAGCGCGGCGAACCACTCCCGGTAGTCCTTCAGCGGCACCCGGGCGGGTGCGGCGGCGAGCTGCTCCTCCGTCAGCCACTCCACGTCGTGGCCCCCGGCCGCGATCAGGCGGTGGATCAGCTCGTCGCCGTCCTCCGGCGGTTCACCGGTGTCGTAGCCGGCGTCCCGCAGGGCCCGCAGCAGCTCCACCGCCGAGGCGGGGGTGTCCAGGCCGACCGCGTTGCCCACCCGCGAGTGCTTGGTGGGGTAGGCGGTGAAGACCAGCGCCAGGCGCTTGCCGGCGTTCGGCTTGTGCCGCAGGGCGGCGTGCCGCGCGGCGATCCCCGCCACCCGCCGGGCCCTCTCGGGGTCGGCGGCGTAGACGGGCACCCCGTCGGGGCCCTCCTCCTTGAAGGAGAACGGGACGGTGATCAGCCGGCCGTCGAACTCCGGGATCGCCACCTGCATCGCGGCGTCCATCGGCGACAGCGCCGCGTCCGAGGACTCCCAGGCGGCGCGGGAGCCGGTCAGGCACAGCCCCTGGATCACGGGCACGTCCAGCGCGGCCAGGGCGCCGACGTCCCACGCCTCGTCGTCGCCGCCGGCGCTCGCGTCGGCCGCGCGGGTGCCGCCGGCCGCCAGGACGGTGGCGACCAGCGCGTCGGCCCGGCCCAGCAGCTCGTACAGACCGGGGTCGGCCCCGCGCAGCGAACCGCAGTAGACGGGGAGGGCGTTGGCGCCGCGCTCCTCGATCGCGTCGCACAGCACGTCGACGAACGCGGTGTTCCCCGACAGCTCGTGGGCCCGGTAGAACAGCACGCCCACGGTGGGCCGGGACGGATCGGACCCCCGGTCGCCGTGCACGCCCCACTCGGGCATCGGCCGCGGCGGGGCGAAGCCGTGGCCGGTCAGCAGCACGGTGTCGGACAGGAAGCGCACCAGTTCGGCCAGGTTCTCCGGGCCGCCCGCCACCAGGTACTCCAGCGCCTCGGCGACCACGCCCGCCGGAACGGTGGACATCGCCATCAGTTCGGCGTCCGGCACCGACTCGCCGCCCAGCAGCACGGTGGGCACGCCGGAGGCCAGCAGCGCCTCCAGCCCGTCCTCCCAGGCGCGCCGGCCGCCCAGCAGGCGCACGACGGCGATGTCCGCGCCCTCGATCAGGCCCGGCAGCTCCCCGGCGACGTCGACGCGCGCGGGGTTGGCGATGCGGTACGGGGCGCCGGAGGCACGGGCCGCCAGCAGGTCGGTGTCGGCGGTGGACAACAGCAGGACCGTGCTCATGGAACCCCCATCGGTGCGTACGCCCTCCACGCCGGCCGGGCCGGTCGTCTCGGTCGCTTCGGTTGCGTCGGGTGTCTCGGTTGCGTCGGATGTTCCGGTTTTCCCGGGTGTTTCGGTCATACCGGTCACGGTGCTCCCGGCGGCACGAACGGCAGGCCCTCCGGCGCGCCGTCCTCGATCAGCCGCAGCAGCGCGCCGGTGTCGGCGTGCTCCTCGATCAGGTCGCCCAGCCGGTCGAGCTGCTCCTCGCGGAGCGCGGCGAAGGACGTGTCCGGAGCGGGGACGAACGCCCGCCCGGCGTCCGCCGCCACGCGCCGCAGGAAGGCCCGCCGGAAGCCGTCGCTCTCCAGCGACCCGTGCCAGTGGGTGCCCCACACCGAGCCGGTGCGGCAGCCGTCCAGGAACGGCTCGTCCCCGCCGGCCACCTCGGCCACGCCGTGGTGGATCTCGTAGCCCTCCACGGGCTCGCCCAGCGCCTCGCCGGACGGCCGGGCCAGGGTCTTCTCCGGGGAGAAGCGCACCCGCACCGGCAGCAGCCCCAGGCCGTCGACCGTCCCGGCCCGCGACTCCACCTCGTCCTCGATCCGCTCGCCCAGCATCTGGAAGCCGCCGCAGATGCCCAGCACCGGGCGTCCCTCGGCGGCCCGGCGGACCAGCGCGTCGGCCAGACCGCGCTCGCGCAGCCAGCGAAGCGCCTTCACGGTGCCGCGGGTGCCGGGCACGACCGCCAGGTCGGCGTCGGCCAGTTCCTCGGGCCGGTCGCAGAACCGCACGACCACGCCCGGCTCGGCCGCCAGCGCGTCCACGTCCGTGAAGTTCGACATCAGCGGCACGGGCACCACCGCCACCCGCAGCACGTCACGGCCGTGCGGCGGCGCGACGGCCGACTCGCGGACGGCGCCGCGCAGGGAGACGCGCAGCCCGTCCTCCTCGTCGATGCCGAGCCCGTGGCGGTACGGCAGGACGCCCAGCACCGGCCGCCCCGTCAGGCCGCGCAGCATCTCCAGGCCAGGCTCCAGCAGCGTCACGTCGCCGCGGAACCTGTTCACCAGGTAGCCCGCCACCAGGGCCTGGTCCTCGGCCGACAGCAGGGCGGTGGTCCCGAAGAGGGAGGCGAAGACGCCGCCGCGGTCGATGTCGCCGACCACCACGACCGGCAGCCGGGCCGCGCGGGCCAGGCCCATGTTGACGATGTCGCTGTGCCGCAGGTTGATCTCGGCCGGGCTGCCGGCGCCCTCGCAGATCACCGCGTCGTGGGTGCGCCGCAGCTCGGCCAGGCAGTCGGTCACCGTCCCCAGCAGCCGCTCCTGCCGCCCCGCGTGGTAGCCGCGCGCGCTCAGCTCGCCCACCGGCTTCCCCAGCAGCACGACCTGGCTGGTGCGGTCGCCGCCCGGCTTGAGCAGCACCGGGTTCATCAGCGCGGTGGGCTCCACCCGGGCCGCGGCGGCCTGCATGGCCTGGGCCCGGCCGATCTCGGCCCCGTCCCGGGTGACGAAGGAGTTGAGCGACATGTTCTGCGCCTTGAACGGCGCCACCTTCACGCCCCGGCGGGCCAGCCAGCGGCAGATGCCCGCCGTGACCACGCTCTTGCCCGCGTCCGAGGTCGTCCCCGCGACCAGCAGCGCACCGCCCGTCACCGTGTTCTCCTGTTCCGCCCGGTCCGCCCGGTCTGCTCGATCCGCCCGTTCCGCCGCTTCTCCCGAAGGGCCCCGGCGGCCGCGCACACCGCCAGCGCCAGCGCGCCCACCCGGCGCGACAGGCGCACCGCCCGCTCGATGTCCGCCGCGCGCACCGGACGGCCGGAGGCGTGGAGCACGGGCCGGTGCTCGACCCGGCCGCCGTACGACAGCGTCCCGCCCAGCCGCAGCCCCAGCGCGCCGGCGAACGCCGCCTCGACCACCCCGGCGTTGGGGCTGGGGTGGCGGCGGGCGTCCGCGCGCCAGGCGCGGAGCGCGCCGCGCGGGTCGGGACCGGCGAGGACGGCCAGCAGGGCGGTCAGCCGGGCGCCGGGCCAGCCGGCGGCGTCGTCCAGCCGGGCCGAGGCCCAGCCGAAGCGGAGGTGGCGCGGCGAGCGGTGGCCGACCATCGCGTCCAGGGTGTTGACGGCCCGGAAGCCCGCGAGCCCCGGCACCCCGCAGGCCGCGCCCCACACCAGGGCGCCGACCACGGCGTCGGAGGTGTTCTCGGCGACGGACTCCACGACGGCGCGGGCGATGCCGTCGGCGTCCAGCGCCTGCGGGTCCCGTCCGCACAGGTGGGGCAGCCGGGCGCGGGCCGCGTCGAGGTCGCCCGCCTCCAGGGCGGCGGCGATCGCCCGGGCCTCGCGCGCCAGGGAGCTGCCGCCGACCACCGTCCAGGTCGCGGCGGCGGCCAGGGCGGTACGGGCGGCCGGGGAGCGGCGCACGGCGCGGTCCAGCGCCGCCGCGGCGGCCACGGCGCCGCCCGCGCACACGCCGGTGTACAGCGCGCCCGCGCCGCGGTGGTCGCGCCACAGCAGGCGCTCCAGGGCGGCGGCGGCACGCCCGAAGGCGGCGACGGGGTGCTCGCGGCGGGGGTCGCCCGCGATCAGGTCGAACAGGTATCCGAGCACCGCTCCGTACGCGTACTCCTGTGCCGCGGGGAGATCCGGGAGGGCGGTGGCGGTGGTGTGGTCGGCGCGCATGGCGTCAGCGTGCCGCGGCGCCTCGTGCGGTCACCGTGGGGAGTGCTGGGGCAGGCGGAATGCCGGGCATGGCGGTATGTCCTCACTCAGGGTCCTCGCCCTGGATCGACGTGACCGGCGGTGAGAGTCTCCTGGCTCCCGGATCCGCGCTTCCCCGGCCTTCCAGCCCGGTGCACGGGCCGTGGCGCTGGGTGGGGGAGCGCTCCCCGGTGACAGTGGCGGGACCGCGCCGGATTCGCACCGGCTTCCTCTCCTGCCGCCGTTGGGCAACGGGAAGTCCACCACGTGCCGGGAAGAGGCGTCAACTCCGCGATGACCTGCGGCGGCGCGGTGTGCGGAACCGCACACCGCGCGGGGAGCCGGAGGGGGCGGGCGAGGGGACGCGAAGGCGCCCGGCGGCATCGCCGCCGGGCGCCGGAGGGGAGGGGGCGCGGCTCAGGCCGCGATCAGGTAGATGCCGTAGACCACGGCGGCCGCGCACAGGGCGAAGCTGACGTAGGCGCCGACGCGGCCGAGGAGGCCCGCGCCGCCGTCCCCCGCGGCGTGGCCGGTGCGGGTGCCGACGATGCCGAAGGTGAAGACGCACACCAGGCCGACCGTCATCACGAGGCTGACCCCGAAGACCTGGCCGAGAGCGGCCCAGTCGATGTCCATGACGCTGATTCCTTTGCGGTTGCCGTGGGATTCCTGCGCGGTTCCCGCGCGGCGTTGTGAGGGCGCTGGGAGGGGACGTTAGGAGGCGGAGGAGGAGAGGGGGGCGGAGGCCGCGGTCCTCTCCTCGGCGGCACGGGTCCCGTTCGCCGCGGGGGCGGGCTGGGGCGGGACGACCTGCGCGGAGGCGTCGGCGTCGCCGGCGGGGGCCGTCTCGACGTCGTTGACGTTGGTGTGGTCCACCGGCTCCTTGCGGGAGGCCAGCCAGATCGCGGCGCAGGCCGCCACGGTGAGGATCGTGACGACGGTGACGCCCCAGTCGCCCTGGGTGGTCAGGAGGGCGGCGCCCGCGGCCACCAGGCCGGCGGCCGGCAGGGTCAGGCCCCAGGCGGCGAGCATCCGGCCCGCAGTGCTCCAGCGCACGCTGCCGCCCTTGCGGCCCAGGCCGGAGCCCATGATCGAGCCGGAGCAGACCTGCGTGGTGGAGAGGGCGAAGCCCAGGTGGGAGGAGGCCAGGATGGTGACGGCCGAGCTGGTCTGGGCGGCGAAGCCCTGCGCCGGCCGGATGTCGGTGAGGCCCTTGCCCATGGTGCGGATGATCCGCCAGCCGCCCAGGTAGGTGCCCAGGGCGATGGCGATGCCGGCCGAGGCGATGACCCACATCGGCGGGTCGGCGTCGGCGCCCAGCGCGCCGCCGGAGATCAGGGCGAGGGTGATGACGCCCATCGTCTTCTGGGCGTCGTTGGTGCCGTGGGCCAGGGAGACCAGGGCGGCCGAGGCGATCTGCCCGGCGCGGTAGCCCTTGGCCACGTCCTTCTCGTCGTTGTTCCGGGTGATCCGGTAGGTGAGCCTGGTGGCGAGCATCGCCGCGATGCCGGCGACCAGCGGCGCCGCCAGGGCGGGCAGCAGGACCTTGGAGACGACCGCGCCCATGGAGACGGCGCCGATGCCCACGGAGGCGATGGTGGCGCCGATCAGGCCGCCCATCAGGGCGTGGGAGGAGCTGGAGGGGAGGCCCGCCAGCCAGGTCAGCAGGTTCCAGATGATCGCTCCGACCAGCCCTGCCAGCACCACGGCGGGATCGACGCCGGAGTCCTCGTTGATGAGGCCCTTGGAGATGGTGGCGGCGACCTCGACCGAGATGAAGGCGCCGACGAGGTTCAGGACCGCCGACATCGCCACCGCGGTCTTGGGCTTGAGTGCCCCGGTGGAAATGGTGGTGGCCATGGCGTTGGCCGTGTCGTGGAAGCCGTTGGTGAAGTCGAACACCAAGGCCGTGACGATCACGATCCCGATGAGAAGCGTGATGTTTTCCATTCACCCAGGCAATCAGTCGAAGGGGCGGTACGCGGCGAAGGTAGGGATCCAGGGTGAACGCAAGGTGAACTGGGGGCGGATTCACGGTATCCCCGTGGACCTGTGCAGGGAGGCGGGAAACACACCGCGCACCGAACGTCACCCGGACGCAGCTCTCCGTCGCGCTACAGTGCTCCGCCGGAGGTGGGACGGATGCGGCGGACCTGGGACGACGCCTGGCGCGAACTGGTGGACACGGCCCGCCGGACGGTGGCCGACGGGCTGGTCGTGGGCACCTCCGGCAACGTCTCGGCACGGGTCGGCGACACCGTCCTGGTGACGCCCAGCGGAGTGCCGTACGACCTGCTGGGGCCCGGGGACCTGTGCGCCGTCGACCTCGGCGGACGGCAGGTGGCCGGGGAGCTGAGGCCCACCAGCGAGCTGCCGATGCACCTGGCCGTCTACCGCGCCACCGGCGCCGCGGCGGTCGTCCACACCCACGCGGTGCACGCCACGGCCGTCTCCACCCTGGTGGAGGAACTCCCGGCGGTCCACTACATGACGGCCGCCCTCGGCGGCCCGGTGCGTGTCGCACCCTACGCGACGTACGGCAGCGCGGAACTGGCCGCCCACGCCCTGGAGGCCCTGCGCGACCGCACCGGCTGCCTGCTGCGCAACCACGGCACGCTCGTGTACGGGGACGGTCTGCGCCAGGCGTACGACCACACCGCGCAACTGGAGTGGATGTGCCGCGTCTGGCTCGCCGCCGCCTCCGTGCCCGGCCGCACCCCGGCGCTCCTGCCCGCCGGGGAGCTGGACCGGGTGGCCGAGCGGCTGCGCGGCTACGGACAGGGGGACGGCCAGGACGGCCGGGGGGCGGAGCGGAGGCCCGGCTGAGCGCGGTCCGCGCTCCGGCGGCGGGCCCTCCGGATCACCCGCCGGCCCCGGCCCACTGGCCCCGGCGGCGCCGCGCCGCCATCCTGGGCAGGATGAGCCTGCGCAAAACGACAGCCCTGGCCGCCACCACCACCGTGCTCGGCGTCGCCGCGGCCGCGGTCGTGGCCGGGCGGTACGCGGCCCACGCCGCCCTCAGGCCGCCCGCCGGCCGCTCCCTGCCCGTCGGGTTCCGGGAGCCGCCGCTGACGGTGCACGCCACCGCGGCGGGGCAGATCTCCCTGACCCGCTCGCTCGCCTCCGGACTGCCCGGCACCTACGCGCTCACCGGCCCCGGCCGGCACGCCGTCGTCGGCCCCGTGCTGGACGTCCCCTCCACGGCCGACACCGTCGTCAGGCGGCTGGAGCGCGTCGACCGGGGCCGTCTCGCCCCGGGCGACCGGGTACGGCTCACCCCGCAGCTGTACACCGGCAACCCCCGGGACGCCCTCGGCCTGGAGCACGAGGACGTGACGGTGCCCGGCGAGCTCGGCGCGCTGCCCGCCTGGTACCTGCCCGCCGTCCGCGACGTGTGGGTGATCGCCGTGCACGGCCTGGGCGCCACGCGCGAGCACCCCATGAACCTGCTGCCGTTCCTCCACGGGATGGGTCTGCCGGTGCTCGTGCTCTCCTACCGGGGCGACCCCGGAGCGCCCCGGTCCCCCGCCGGCACCGCACGCCTGGGCGACTCCGAGTGGCGCGACCTCGACGCGGCGGTCCGCCACGCCCTGGACCGCGGCGCCCGGAGGGTCGTCCTGTACGGCTGGTCCACCGGCGCGTCCATGGCGCTGCGCACCGCGGCGCACTCCCCGCTCCGCGACCGGGTGGGCGGGCTGGTGCTGGACTCGCCCGTGCTCGACTGGCGGGCGACGCTGCGGGCCCTCGCCGGGGGCCGCCGCGTTCCCGGCCCGCTGCTGCCGCTGGCGGTGCGCGCCGCGCAGGGCCGGGCCCGGCTGCACCCCGGCCCCCTGCCGGAGCTGGACGACCCGGCGGTCCTGGAGCTCCCCACCCTGATCCTCCACGGCCCCGACGACGCCGTCGCCCCGTGGGACCTCTCCCGCGAGCTGGCCGCCCGGCGGCCCGATCTGGTCTCGCTGCACGTCGTCCGGCAGGCCCCGCACGCCGCCATGTGGAACGCCGATCCGAAGGGCTACGAGGAGGTGCTGCGCCGCTTCCTCGTCCCCCTGCTGTAGCCCTCTCCGCGGCGGGGCCGCGGGGGTTTCCGCGGGACGCTCAGATGATGCCTGCGCACGGACGTTTGGGCTTTCGGGGGGTTGTCGACAAAACTGCTCCCGTGACGTCCCGTACACCGCGAGACACCAGGCTGCGCCTCGTTACCCGTCAGCCTCTCGCCGCCGCGCGCAGGGCCGTGAGCGCGCGCCGACGGCGGAGCGCGCCCCGGCCCCCCGAGGGGCTCCATCCCCGTGACCAACTGGCCCGGCAGGCGAGGGCCTGTCTCGACGACGCCGTGCGCCTGGCCCGCTGGGCGGACGCCACCGGTCTGTCGCCGGCGGCCGAGGCCGGGCGGGCCGCGGCCGATCTGCGGATGCCGGTGGACCAGGTGCCCGTCCACTGGGACCGGGCCCGGCTCGCCGGCCTGATCGAACTGCACGACGGCACCGCCGTGCCCGGCTGGCGGCTGCGTGCCTGGGACCGCGACGACTCCGCGGTGCTGCGCGGCTGGGTCGCCCTCTTCGACGCCTGGTCCCTCGCGTTCCCGGCGCCCGGCGACGCCGATCCGGCGCTGGTGGGCGACGTCGTGGTGGCGGCCCCGCAGTTCCTGTCCGTGATGCACCTGTCGTCCGGCCCGGTGACCGTCCCGCTCCTGCTGGACTTGCTGCGGCAGCGGATAGCGGAACTCCGCGCGGAGCGCGGGAAGGACTCCGCGGAGCGCGGGAAGGACTCCGCGGAGCGCGGGAAGGACTCCGCGGAGCGCGGGAAGGACTCCGCGGGGGGAGCGGGCGGCCCGGAGGGGGGGCTCGGGGATCCCGTCGTCCGGGATCTGCCCGCGCTGCTCGACTGGGCGCTCGACGGTCTGGCCTCCGTCGGCGCCCTGACGCGCTGCGCCGAGGACGGGGAGGGCCGCCCCGGCCAGGCGGTGCTCACCCCGCTGGGCAACTGGGCGGTGTGGGTGAAGCTCGAACAGATCTGCGTCGCCGCCCAGAGTCCCGCCGGGAACATAGAGCACCCCGCCGAGGACATGCTGCGCGGCTGCTCCCGGCTCTCGCCCGGGGAGGCCCGCGCCGAGTACCGGGCCTGGCTGGCCGCGCGCCCCACCGGTCCGGCCGTCGCCGAGCTGCTGGACGCCGCCCGCGGCGAGGACGCCCTCATCCGCGGTCTGGCGTTCGAGGCGCTGCGCGTCGTCGGCGCCCCCGCCGAGTCCGCGGTCCGGGAGGTCGCGGACGAGCCGACGCTGCGCCCCTACGCCCTGCTCTGGCTCGCCGAGCACGACGGGGCCGATCCCGCGGACCTGTCCGGCGGCGCTCCCGGCGTCCTGACGCGCGAGGAGGCCACCTGGCTGTGGGTGGACACCGCCGCGGCCATCGCCGACCACGGCGACGGGCGGCTGCTGGTGGAGCACCTGGACTCGGCCGTCCAGGAGAGCGTCCCGGCGCTGCTGGAGGAGGTCCGCGCCACCGGCCACCCCCGTACCGTCCAGGTCCTGGTGGCGCTCGCCGCCGCCCATCCGGATCCCGTGCTGGCCAGGGCCGTGCGCCGGGCGGCCTTCCAGGTCCACACCGGCGAGGTGTGACGGCTGCCGGGGCTCCCGTGCCGCCGGCGGCACGAGAGCCCCGGAAACCGTTTGCGCGCCGCCGTTAGACTTGCCGCATGGCAAATCTCCTCGCGCATTAGGCCGGCGTACGCCGTCTCCCAGCCCACGACCACGACGTACGCACGTCCACCCCGCACAGGAGTATTTCCTTGATCACCGCCACCGGACTCGAGCTGCGCGCCGGCGCCCGGGTCCTCATCGAGTCGGCCTCCTTCCGCATCGCCCGGGGCGACCGCATCGGCCTGGTCGGCCGCAACGGCGCCGGCAAGACCACCCTCACCCGCTGCCTGGCCGGCGAGGGCGTCCCCGCCGCCGGGACCATCACCCGCAGCGGCGAGATCGGCTACCTGCCGCAGGATCCGCGCACCGGCGACCTCGACGCGCTCGCCCGCGACCGCATCCTCTCGGCCCGGGGCCTGGACACCGTGCTGCGGAAGATGCGGGAGAACGAGGAGCGGATGGCCAGCGGCAAGGGCGCCACCCGCGAGCGGGCGATGAAGAAGTACGAGCGGCTGGAGACGGAGTTCCTCACCAAGGGCGGTTACGCCGCCGAGGCCGAGGCCGCCACGATCGCCGCCAGCCTGGGTCTGCCGGACCGGGTGCTCGCGCAGCCGCTGGGCACCCTCTCCGGTGGTCAGCGGCGCCGTGTGGAGCTGGCCCGCATCCTCTTCTCGGACGCCGACACCCTGCTGCTGGACGAGCCGACCAACCACCTCGACGCCGACTCCATCGTCTGGCTGCGGGACTTCCTCAAGACCTACCGCGGCGGCTTCGTCGTCATCTCCCACGACGTCGACCTCGTGGAGACGGTCGTCAACAAGGTCTTCTACCTGGACGCCAACCGCGCCCGCATCGACGTCTACAACATGGGCTGGAAGCAGTACCTGGTCCAGCGGGAGGCGGACGAGAAGCGGCGCAAGCGGGAGCGGGCCAACGCCGAGAAGAAGGCCGCGGCCCTCGCCGCCCAGGCCGACAAGATGCGGGCCAAGGCGACCAAGGCCGTCGCCGCGCAGAACATGGCGCGCCGTGCCGAGCGGCTGCTGGCCGGGCTGGAGGAGGCGCGCCAGGCGGACAAGGTGGCCAAGCTGCGCTTCCCCGACCCCGCGCCGTGCGGCAAGACCCCGCTGACGGCGGAAGGGCTGTCCAAGTCCTACGGCTCCCTGGAGATCTTCACCGATCTGTCGCTGGCGATCGACAGGGGCTCCCGGGTGGTCATCCTGGGCCTCAACGGCGCGGGCAAGACCACTCTGCTGCGGCTGCTGGCCGGGGTGGAGAAGCCCGACGGCGGGAGGGTCGTCCACGGCCACGGACTCAAGCTGGGCTACTACGCGCAGGAGCACGAGACCCTGGACCCGGACCGCACGGTGCTGGAGAACATGCGCTCGGCCGCGCCCGACATGGACATGGTCGACATCCGCAAGACCCTGGGGTCGTTCCTGTTCTCCGGCGACGACGTGGACAAGCCGGCGGGAGTGCTCTCCGGCGGTGAGAAGACCCGGCTGGCACTGGCCACGCTGGTGGTCTCCTCGGCCAACGTGCTGCTGCTGGACGAGCCGACCAACAACCTCGACCCCGCCAGCCGCGAGGAGATCCTCGGCGCGCTGCGCGCCTTCACCGGCGCGGTGGTGCTGGTCACGCACGACGAGGGCGCGGTGGACGCGCTCCAGCCGGAGCGGATCGTCCTGCTCCCGGACGGTGTGGAGGACCTGTGGGGCGACGAGTACGCGGACCTCGTCGCGCTCGCCTAGACCGGGGACACCCGGACGGGGCACCGTGATCACTCCGTTCTGGATCATTCGGCCGACGTGCGGTCCGTCATCTGAGTGAGTCCGGCTCGTACCGCGGCGCGGTCGCGCGTCGAGGGCGCGGCTGGTGTGGCATGGGCCTCCCGGTGCGCGGGACCGGCCTGCTGGAACCTCTCTGACCTGCCGCTTCCTCGTCCGGCGGGACCGGGCGTCCGCCGGGCGCACTGCGGAATGCCTCCTTCCGTCGGCTTCCGGGGCTTGCCCGGCGGACAAGAAGGCCGTACGGACCTTGTCGAATGGGTGGCCAGATGTCCGGCAAGGGGTGATCATGAGAGTTCAGAGCGCACTTCCCATGAGGAGGCACGGGTGGCCGAGACTCTGAAGAAGGGCAGCCGGGTGACCGGCGCCGCGCGCGAGAAGCTCGCGGCTGACCTCAAGAAGAAGTACGACTCCGGTGCGAGCATCCGGGCGCTGGCCGAGGAAACCGGCCGCTCCTACGGATTCGTGCACCGGATGCTCAGCGAGTCCGGCGTGACCCTGCGCGGTCGCGGCGGTGCGACGCGGGGCAAGAAGACCGCGGCATCCTGAGAGCCGGGGTCGCTCCGAGGGGCGCCACCCGGTCGGCCGGCTGACCGGCTGGGTGGTTACTCTTCAGTCACTTGCTGTGGAGAGCCCTCGGGAGACCCTCATGACCCTGCTCGACAAGGACGGCGTCCGGCTCGCAGTCGACGGCGCCGTGGCCACGGTCACGCTCGACCGCCCGGCCAGGCGCAACGCCCAGACCTTCGCGATGTGGCGCGCGCTCGCCGAGGCCGGACGGCTGCTGCCGGGCGAGGTCCGCGTCGTCGTCCTGCGCGGGGAGGGGCCGTCCTTCTCCGCCGGACTCGACCGGCAGGCCTTCACCCCCGAGGGGTTCGAGGGCGAGCCCTCCTTCACCGACCTGGCGCGGAGCTCGGACGCCGAGATCGACGCGGCCATCGCCGGCTACCAGGAGGCCTTCACCTGGTGGCGGCGGAACGACGTGGTGAGCGTCGCCGCCGTGCAGGGCCACGCGGTCGGCGCGGGCTTCCAGCTCGCGCTCGCCTGCGACCTGCGCGTGTGCGCCGACGACGCGCAGTTCGCGATGCGCGAGACCAGCCTCGGGCTGGTCCCCGACCTCACCGGCACGCACCCGCTCGTCTCCCTCGTCGGATACGCCCGCGCGCTGGAGATCTGCGTGACGGGCCGCTTCGTCCGGGCCGAGGAGGCCGAGCGGATCGGCCTGGCCAATCTGGTGGTGCCCCGCGCCGAACTCGAGGCGGCCACCGCCGACCTGGCGGCGGCGCTGCTCGCGGCCCCGCGCGACGCGGTGGTCGAGACCAAGGCGCTGCTGCGCGGCGCGGTGGAGCGCACCTACGACGAGCAGCGCGCGGCCGAGCGCGAGGCGCAGGGACGCAGGCTGCGCGACCTGGCCGGCCTCGGCGAGTAGAACCCCGCGGCGAAGCCTCCCGCGTGTGCCGTCCGGCCCGGCCGGACGGCACACGCGGACGGTGCACGCGGGACGGCGCGGGCCTCAGAAGCCGTGGCGGGCTCCGCCGTCGACCGGGAGCATCACACCGGTCACATAGGAGGCGGCGGGCGAGAGCAGGAAGGCCGCCGCCCTGCCGAACTCCTCCGGGGTGCCGTAGCGGCGCAGCGGGATCCCCGCCGAGCTGCGCTCGCGGGCGGCCTCGGGGTCGTCGGCGAGCGCGTCGAGCTCGCGGATCCGGTCGGTGGCGATACGGCCCGGCAGCAGCCCGACGACGCGGATGCCGCGCGGCCCCAGCTCGTTCGCGAGCGACTTGGCGAAACCCGCCAGGCCAGGCCGCAGCCCGTTGGAGATCGTCAGTCCGGCGATCGGCTCGTGCACCGAACCCGACAGCACGAAGCCGATCACCCCGCCCTCCGCCAGGCGCCCGGCCGCCGTGCGGGCCAGCCGCACCGCACCGAGGAAGACCGATTCGAACGCCGACCGCCACTGCTCGTCGGTGGTGCTCTCGAAGGAGCCGGGCGGCGGCCCGCCGACGCTGATCAGAACCCCGTCGAGGCGGCCGTGCCGGTCGTGTGCGGCGGCCACCAGACGCTCGGCGGCGTCCGGGTCGGCGTTGTCCGCCGCGACGCCGGAGGCGTTCCCGCCCAGCCGCTCCGCGGCCTCGGCCGCCGCCTGCCCGGTGCGGCCGGTGACGACGACCCTCGCGCCCTCGGCGACCAGTTCCCGGGCGGTGGCGAAGCCCAGCCCGCGGGTGGCGCCGGTGACGAGGTACACCCTGTCCTGCAGTCCAAGATCCATGGTCTCAGTCTGCCGGTCGGTCCGTCCCCTTCGCGGCGGAGGGGGCGGGGGAGGGGCGTCCGGCCGGAACCCTCCCGTCCGGGCCGTTTCCGTCCGGGCTGCTCCCGCCCGCGCCGGCCCCGGGAGCGGCGCCGTCCCGTCCGCCCTCCGCCAGGCGCTCCCGGAGTTCGCGGCGCACCAGCACCACCCAGCCGACGGGAACCCCCGCGGCGAACAGCCACCACTGGAACGCGTACGCCAGGTGCGCGCCGATGCTGTCGTGGTCCGGCTCCGGAAGGGGCCGGGGCTGCTCGCCGGACGGCTCGGGGGAGGTCTCTGCCAGCGCGATGTAGCCGCCGAGGACCGGCCGGTCCATCTCCCGTGCCGCCCGCCCGCTGTCGATCAGCATCACCTGGCGCGGCGGCAGGCCCCGCTTCTCCTTGACGCCGCCGCTCTCCGTCTCGTCCTGCATCAGCCGGCCGGTCACGGTGACCTTCCCGGAGGGGGCCGGCGGCACGTCGGGGAACTTCGTCAGGTCGCCGCCGGCCGGGATCCAGCCGCGGTTGACCAGCACGGCCGAGCCGTCTGCGAGGAGCAGCGGGGTGAGGACGTGGTAGCCGATCTCCTTGCTGTCGCCCGGGGTCCGCTGCCGGACCACCTTCTCGTGCCGGGTGTCGTAGGTTCCGGTCGCCGTGACCGGGCGGTACCGGGCGTCACCCTCCGGGCCGCGGCCCGGGGTGGCCAGTTCCCTCACGGGCACCGGATCGGCGGCCAGGCTCGCGGCGATCAGCTCGTTGCGCGCCACCCTCTCCTCGTGCCGGTGGAACTGCCAGAAGCCCAGCCGCACCATCACCGGGATCAACAGGAGCGCGACAAGGGTCAGGATCACCCACTGCCGGGACAGCAGGAAACGGTACGAGGACGACACGGTTCGACGGTACCCCGTGGGGCGTCACTCCCCGGGAGCGGGGGCCACGTCCTGCAGGAGCTGGGTGAAGGCCCCCTCGTCGATCACCGGGATGCCGTAGGCGCGGGCCTTGACGACCTTGGAGGTGCCCGCACCGGGATCGTTGGTGACCAGCAGGCTGGTGAGCCGCGACACACTCGTCGCGACGTGGAGCCCGGCCTCGACCGCCCGGTCCTCCAGCAGCTCGCGTTCGACGGAGGTGTCGCCGGAGAACGCCACCCGCATGCCCTGGACGAGCGGCTTGCCCGGCTCGTACCGCCCCGGGTTGGGGTAGGGGCAGGCGGGGCGCTTGCGCGAGGGGCGCCAGTTCCCCGCGTAGGACCGCCGGCGCGCACCGTCGGAGGCGCCCGCGGAGGCGATGCTGTCGGTCCACTCGGTCAGCGGCTGGCAGGCCAGCAGGGGCAGGCGTATGCCCCTGCCGGCCGCCAGGTGCAGGCTGGGCCGGAACGCCTCGGCCAGCACCCGGGCGTCGTCCAGCGCGTGGTGCGCCCGGCGCTGCACGACGCCGTAGTGCGCGGCGAGCGTCTCCAGCCGGTGGTTGGCCAGGGGCAGCTCCAGCTCCTTGGACAGGGCGATGGTGCACAGCCGCTGCCGCACGGGGGCGACGAGGCGGGCGCGGGCGTACTCGCGGGCGATCATCGACCAGTCGAAGACGGCGTTGTGCGCGACCAGGACCCGCCCCCGCAGCCGCTCGGCGAACTCCTCGGCGATCTCCGGGAAGAGGGGGGCGTCGGCCAGCATCTCGCTCGTCAGGCCGTGTATCCAGGTCGGCCCGGGATCCCGCTGCGGGTTGACCGGGGTGTACCAGTGGTCCACCACGTCCCCCCGGGCGTCCAGCCGGTAGACGGCCGCGGAGACGATGCGGTCGTCCCGGGCCAGCCCCGTGGTCTCCACGTCCACCACCGCGTAGCCGTCCGGGTATTCACTGGGCCAGGCCGGGGTGGTGGGCTGCGCTGCGGGCCGCGCGTCGGCCGCCGACTGGTCTTCGAGCATGGTCACAGAGGATACGGGCCGCCACTGACACCATCACATCGCCGCAGGTCGAACCCGGGATCCGGGTCGCCGGCGGCCTGCCGCGCGCAACGGGGCGGCGGGTCCGGGCAGAGCCCGCCCGCCCCCCGCGGCGTCCGGCCTGGAGCGTGCCCGTTCCCGCCGGGGTCATGCCTTTGGCCCTTCCCCCGTCCTCGCCCGGTGGGAGGGGGAGACAGAGGGAGGGGCCGGACCCGCCGGGTCCGGCCCCTCCGTCCAGCCGTGCCGGGCCGCGTCCCCCGGGCGGGGGACGGCCGTGTTGCTTGACGTTACTTGACGGCGTCCAGGGCGTCGACGATGCCGTGGCCGTAGAAGCCGTTGACGTTCTTGCCGCCCTCACAGGTGGAGTCCTCGACCCCGTTGCCGTCCGGGTCGTAGAACTCCGGGCAGCCGGGGTTGTCGGCCTGCCCCTTCATCATGAGCTGGAGCATCGCCGGGCTCGCCCAGGGGTGCCGGCTCTTGAGCAGCGCCGCCACGCCGGAGGCGTGCGGGCTGGCCATCGAGGTGCCCTGCAGGTAGGCGTAGGAGCCGTTCGGCATGGTGGACAGGATCCGGCCGTTCTTCGCCGGGGTGTCCGGGATCTGGTAGCGGTCCCCGCCCGGCGCCGCGATGTCGGCGACCTTGTAACCGTAGCTGGAGTAGTACGACTTGACGTTCTGCACGCCCGTGGCCGTGACCGTCACCACGCCCGGGAGCTGGGTCGGGAGGTCCAGGCACTCCGAGGGGTCGATGGTGCGCTCGACCGGAGTGGTGTCGTTCGGGCTGGAGTCGTCGACGATCGCGTCGGAGGCGAGGTCGTGGTTGGAGTTGCCCGCCGAGGCGAGGTGCAGGGTGCCCTTCTTCTCGGCGTAGCGCGCGGCCCGGCGGACGGCCTCCAGGATCGCGCCCTGGTCGGCGTCGTCCTCGCAGTTGTACATGTACGGGTCGACGTAGTAGCTGTTGTTGGTGATCTCCACGCCCTTGTCGGCCGCGAAGACGAAGGCGCAGACCACGGCCTCCGCGTAGAACAGGCCGCTGTCGCGCTCGGTCACGTTGATGGAGGACACCTTCACGCCCGGCGCGACGCCCGCCACGCCGATGCCGTTCCGCGCCGCGGCGATCGTGCCCGCGACGTGCGTGCCGTGGTAGTCGTCCTCGGTGTACGGACGCCAGGCGCCCTCGCTGGTGTCGGCCACGCCGCCGGCGCGGTTCGCCGACTGGCTCGCCGAGAAGTTGGGGGCGATGTCCGGGTGGGTGTCGTCCACGCCGGTGTCGATGACCGCGACCGTGACCTTCTCGCTGCCGGGGTTGACCTTGGCGGCCTCGTCCGCGCGGATGGCGCGCAGGCCCCACAGGTCGGCCTCCAGCGGCTCGCCCTCGGCGGCGGCGGTGGTGGCGCTGACGCGGGCCTTCTCCGTCACGTACTCCGGCGCGCCGACCTCGGTGGTGCCCGCGGACTTGAGCGGCGCGGTGCGGGTGGCGCCGGCGGACTCCACGCCGCGGACCCGGCGCATCCGCTCGGCGAAGGAGGGGTCGGACGAGTGGGCGACGATCACGCCGATCCTCTGGTGCGTGACGACGACCGTGCCGCCGGCCCTGGCTATCTCCTTCTGCACCCGCTTGACCGTGCCGGGGGCGGTGGAGGAGGTGTTGACGACGTACGACAGCTTCTCGCCGTCCGTGGCCGCGGACGCCGCCGCGGGGAGGTCGGCCTCCTGGGCCAGCGCCGTACCGGTGCCGGGCAGCAGCGCCAGGGAGGCGGTCAGCGCCAGCCCGGCCGGCACCGCGAGGGCGCGGCGTCGGCTGGAGGGTCTCGATGCCATGGATTCTCCATCGGATCTTCGGTGATGGGACCACCGGCCTTCCGGCCGGCGGCGGGTCGCTCCGGCGGAGGAGGGGAACCGTTCCTCCGCCCGCGGCGCCCCGGTCCGGCCCCCGGTGTCACGGGGATCGGTCCGGGCGGGCCGCGCTGCCTTGGGCCGGAAGCCTCCTGCCCCGGGCGGGAGCGGGGTCACGCCTGCGCGAGCACAGCTCGACAACATTCCGTCCGGTTATCGGAGCTGTCCGTACGGATGTATGACGTGGGAAGTTATCTCCCCCGAGGGGGAAGTGGCAATGGTCGGTTTCCGCGGATCGCCCCCGCAC
The DNA here is from genome assembly GCF_039533345.1 of Streptomyces glaucosporus. Classification (NCBI taxonomy): domain Bacteria; kingdom Bacillati; phylum Actinomycetota; class Actinomycetes; order Kitasatosporales; family Streptomycetaceae; genus Streptomyces; species Streptomyces glaucosporus. Next base: position 97,834 of record NZ_BAAATJ010000021.1, read on the forward strand.
GGCCGATCCGTCCGGCGCCCACCGCCCGCGGCGGACGTCGCGTACGCTGCCTGGCAGATGTCCGTCCGCGGGAGGGCTGTCGGGATGCTGTTGGACACCTATGGCCGGGTCGCCACCGATCTGCGCGTGTCGCTCACCGACCGGTGCAATCTGCGCTGCACCTACTGCATGCCCGAGGAGGGCCTCCAATGGCTCGCCAGGCCCGACCTGCTCACGGACGACGAGATCGTCCGCCTCGTGGGGATCGCCGTGACCCGGCTCGGGGTGCGCGAGGTGCGCTTCACCGGCGGCGAGCCGCTGCTGCGCCCCGGAGTGGTGGGCATCGTCGAGCGCTGCGCCGCCCTGGACCCCCGGCCGGAACTGTCGCTGACCACCAACGGCATCGGACTGGAGCGCACCGCCGGGGCGCTGCGCGAGGCCGGCCTGGACCGGATCAACGTCTCCCTCGACACCCTCGACCCGGAGGTCTTCGAGCGGATGACCCGCCGCAGACGGCACGCCGACGTCCTGCGCGGTCTGGAAGCCGCCCGGGAGGCGGGGCTCGCACCGGTCAAGGTCAACGCCGTGCTGATGCCCGGACTCAACGACACCGAGGCTCCCGGCTTGCTCTCCTGGGCCATCGAGCACGGCTACGAGCTGCGCTTCATCGAGCAGATGCCGCTCGACGCCCAGCGCGGCTGGCGGCGCGAGGACATGGTCACCGCACAGGACGTCCTCGCCTCGCTGCGCACCCGCTTCACCCTCACCCCCGAGGGCGGGGAGAGCCGCGGCTCCGCCCCCGCCGAGCGCTGGATCGTCGACGGGGGACCGCACCGCGTCGGAGTGATCGCCTCCGTCACCCGGCCCTTCTGCCGCGCGTGCGACCGCACCCGGCTGACGGCCGACGGGCAGGTCCGCACCTGCCTGTTCGCACGGGAGGAGTCGGACCTGCGCGGGGCACTGCGCTCGGGGGCGGACGACGCGGAGATCGCCGGACTGTGGAAGGCGGCCATGTGGGGCAAGGAGGCGGGCTCGGGACTGGAGGGGCCCGCCTTCCGCCAGCCCGACCGGCCGATGTCAGCGATCGGCGGCTGAACCGTCCCGCCGGCCCTCCCACTCCTCCAGGAGCACCACCTCCTTGAGGAAACCGCGCACCCCCAGGAACTGCGACAGGTGCTCGCGGTGCTCCTCGCAGGCCAGCCAGGTCTTGCGGCGCTCCGGGGTGTGCAGTTTGGGGTTGTTCCAGGCCAGCACCCACACGGCGGCCTCACGGCAGCCCTTGGCGGAGCAGACGGCGGCGCTCTCGGCGCCCTCGGCGTTCTCGGTCGTGGAGTCGGTCACGACCTCATACAAACACGGCGACGCCGGGCGGCCACGGGGGGAGCCGCCCGGCGTCGGTCTGCCGCTCCGACGGGGGATGCGGAGCGTGTACGCAGTATGGCACGCACACCCGTCCCCCGGGCACCGGAACGGCACGATTGCCCCCGGGTTTCCCGGGCCCGCCCCGAGGACGGTTCAGCGCCGCGGATCGGCGCCGCCCGCCGGGCCGGACCGGCTCGGCGCCTGCCCGTCCCCGTCCCCGGGCTCCGGAGCCTCCGGCTCCCGCGGGGCCTGCCACACCGTGTAGTCCTCCGGGCCCCACACCTTGCGGTCCTCCGGGCGCTCCCCGGCCTCCGCGCGCTCCGCCGGACCCAGTGCCGGACGGGGCGGTGCGGGAAGGTAGGAGTCCGGCAGCGAGGGCGCGTTCTCCCGCCCCGCGTTGGCGATGACCACCGCCACGTACGGCAGCACCGCGCCGAGCACCAGGGTCGCCACGGCCAGGGGGCGCTGGACGTTCCACAGCAGCACGGTCAGCAGCACCGACACGGTGCGCACCAGCATCGAGATCACATAGCGCCGCTCCCGGCCCCGGACGTCCTCGGCGAGACCCTGGCGGGCTCCGGTGATCCGGAAGACCTCGGGACCGTGCTGCTTGCGCCTCAACTCCACCACCTGCCCAGACCGCCGGTTCCCGGCTTTTCCCACACTACGCCCCGACTCCGCCGCATACGAAGGCGGGGAGGGGGCACCCGATGCGCCAGGGACGAATCCACCCGGACGGCCCCGCGGCCGTCCGGGGGCGTCCGCGGAAGCAAGCTGAACGCGCAGAGCGCATCGCGCGCCGCACGAGGAGGCGACATGAGCTGGTTGTGGGCGATCATCGTGGGTCTGGTCCTGGGTGTCCTGGCCCGCGCCATCCTGCCCGGCAGGCAGAACATCCCCCTGTGGCTGACGGCCATCTTCGGCATCCTCGGCGGGATCCTGGGCAACGCCGTGGCCGGGGGGATCGGGGTGGAGGACACCGCAGGCATCGACTGGGTCAGGCACCTCCTCCAGCTCGCCGGCGCCCTGCTGATCGTCGGACTCGGCGCCCCGCTGTACGCGGCCATCAGGGGCCGCGGCCGGAGGACCGTCTGACGGCCGTCCGGCGGACCACCCGGCGGCTCCCGGCGCCGACGGCGCCGGGGGACGGGCGAGGGGGCCGGCACACCGCGCGGTGTGCCGGCCCCCTCGCCCGTCCTTGTGCGCCCGGACCCGCTCAGAGCCCCCTGACCTCGGCGACCTTGCGCCCCGCCTTGAGGTAGACGGTGCCGGACACCCCGGCCTCCGCCAGCTTCTCCGGGACGACCTCGGCCAGCGGGCGCAGCGCGTCCGCCTCGGACAGCACGACCGCCTCCTGACCCCGCTCCGTCTCGACGACCAGGCGCAGCCCGTTCTGCTTCGCGACGCGCCGGGCCGCCGAGGCGCTCGGGGTGAACCCCAGCACGGTCGCCAGGACGGCCGCGACGCCCTTCCCGCCGTGCTCGGCCGCGTCCACCACCGGCAGGCTCTCCACGTCGGAGAAGGACTTCCTGGAGAACTGCGCGGTGAACCCCGCACGGGCCGCCATCGCCGCCTCGGTGCCGTGGATGGCGGCCACGACCTCGCCGGCCAGGACCTTCTTCAGGTCCATCGGGTGCAGCGTCCTCTTCTCCAGACGCTCGGTCACCAGGTCGATCTCGGCGTCGGTCCACTCCGTCCAGGCCCGCAGGTACGGCACCATCAGACGGTCGGGAATCGACATGATCTTCCCGAAGACGTCGTCGGCGGTCGCGCTCAGCGCGATGTAGTTGCCCTTGGACTTCGACATCTTCGCGCCCGAGCCGTCGGTGCCCTCGATCAGCGGCATGGTGACGATCATCTGCGGCTTCTTGCCGTAGATCTCCATCACCTTCCGGCCCATCTGCATGTTCAGCAGCTGGTCCACGCCGCCCAGCTCGATGTCGGCGTCGATCTCCGCGGAGTCGATGGCCATCGCCACCGGGTAGATCAGCTCCGACATCGTCAGCCCGTGCCCGGCCGCCAGCCGGTTGCGGAAGTCCTCGCGCTGGAGCAGCGACGAGGCCGGCACCTGGGACAGGATGCCGATCAGCCGCGGCAGGGCGATGCCGGCCAGCCACTCGCTGTTGTGCCGGAAACGCACCTTGTCGAAGTCGAAGAACGGCTTCACCTGGTCCCGGTAGCCCGCCAGGTTGCGCGCGATGTCCTCGTCCGTCAGCGGCGGACGCTCCGAGGAACGCCCCGAGGGATCGCCGATCCTCGCGGTGATGTCGCCGATGATCAGGGTGACGTCGTGCCCCATCCGCTGGAAGCGGCTCAGCACGATCATCGGGACCGTGTGGCCCAGGTGCACGTCGGCCGCCGTCGGGTCGATGCCCAGCTTGACGTGGAGCCCGCGCCCGGCCTCCCGCGCGGCGTCGATCCGCTCGGCCAGCCCCTCCACGGACGGCAGGACGTCCACCGCCCGCCCGGCGATCAGCTCCGCCTGCTCCTTCGCGGACAGATCGGTCAGGTCGAGATAACGGCGCGCGCCCGTCTCCACGAGCAGCCGCTCGACGGTTTCGTCGGAGGAGAGGTCCTGTGCCAGCAGGTCGCAGGCACGCTGCACGGAGTCGCCGAGGCGTGTCACGTTTGTTCCCGGTGATCGAGTCGGATGGATGGGCGGCCCGGTGGCCGCCAACGGTTCTGCGGAGAGTCTATGCCGCTCACACCCCCCGGCTGACGGAGCTCATGTTGAAGTCCGGCACGCGCAGCGGAGGCATCGCCGCCCGGGTGAACCAGTCCGACCACTCGCGCGGCAGCGTGCGCTCGGTGCGTCCCGCCTCGGTGGCCCGCGCCAGCAGGTCGACCGGCGACTCGTTGAACCGGAAGTTGTTCACCGCGCCGGTGACCTCGCCGTTCTCCACCAGGTAGACCCCGTCCCGGGTCAGCCCGGTCAGCAGCAGCGTCGCCGGATCGACCTCGCGGATGTACCACAGGCAGGTCAGCAGCAGGGCCGGGCCGTCGTGGCCGGAGTCGCGCACCATCTCCTCCAGCGAGGCGGTGCCGCCCCCGTCCATGATCAGGTTGTCGATGCCCGGCGCCACCGGCAGCCCCGTCAGCTCCGCCGAGTGCCGGGTGGTCAGCAGGTGGCGCAGCTCGCCGTCGCGCATCCAGTCGGTGGCCGCCAGCGGGAGCCCGTTGTCGAAGACCGAGGCGTCGTCGCCGGAGGAGTGCGCGATCACGAACGGCGCCGCCTCCAGACCGGGCGCGCCCGGGTCGCTGCGCAGCGTCAGCGGCAGCTCCGACAGCCGCTCGCCGACCCGCGTGCCGCCCCCGGGCCTGCTGAACACCGTGCGCCCCTCGGCGGCGTCGCGCCCGGCGGACGACCACATCTGGTAGATCAGCAGGTCCGCCACGGCGCTCGGCGGCAGCAGCGTCTCGTACCGCCCCGCGGGCAGTTCCACCTGCCGCTCGGCCCACTCCAGCCGCCGCGCCAGCTCGGCGTCCAGCTCCCGCGGGTCGACGTCCGCGAAGTCGCGGGTCGCCCGCCCGGCCCAGGCCGACCGGGTGCGGTCCGGCGACTTGGCGTTGACCTCCAGCGTGCCGGTGGGCTGGTCGTGGCGGAGCCGCAGCCCGGTGGAGGTCCCCAGGTAGGTGGAGACCACCTGGTGGTGGGCGAAGCCGTACAGCTCGCGGCCCTCCGCGCGGGCCCGGGCGAAGGACTCGCCCAGCGCGGGGGCGAAGGAGGCGAAGACCGCCGAGGAGGTCTCGGCCGGGGCCTCGGTGAAACCGGGGGAGGCCGGCACGCCCTCCACCAGCGGTCTCGCGTCCTCGGCCGGGCCGGCGCTCCGCGCGGCCTCCTCCGCGGCCCGCACCAGCGGCTCGATGTCGTCGTCCGTGACGGCCGACCGGGAGACCACCCCCGACGCCGTCCCCTCGGCGCCGTCGACGGTCGCGACGACGGTGAGGGTGCGGCCGCGGGTGACGCCGTTGGTCGTCAGCGCGTTGCCGGCCCACCGCAGGTTGGCGGTGGACTCCTCGTCGGCGATGACCACGCAGCCGTCGGCCCGCGACAGCTCCAGCGCGCGCTCGACGACCTCGTGGGGGGCGGGGGACGCTGAAGACGCCGAAAACACGGTCATCGGCCGGCCTCCTGGGCAGTGTTGAGGATGTTGACGCCGCGGAAGAGCGCGGAGGGGCAGCCGTGCGAGACGGCGGCGACCTGGCCCGGCTGGGCCTTGCCGCAGTTGAACGCGCCGCCGAGCACGTACGTCTGCGGCCCGCCGACGGCCTCCATCGACCCCCAGAAGTCGGTGGTGGTCGCCTGGTAGGCCACGTCGCGCAGTTGCCCGGCGAGCCGTCCGTTCTCGATCCGGAAGAAGCGCTGCCCGGTGAACTGGAAGTTGTGGCGCTGCATGTCGATCGACCACGAGCGGTCGCCGACCACGTAGACGCCCCGCTCCACCCGCGAGATCAGCTCCTCGGTGGACGGCCCGTCCGGATCCGGCCGGAGCGAGACGTTCGCCATGCGCTGCACGGGGACGTGGGAGGGGGAGTCGGCGTAGGCGCAGCCGTTGGAGCGGCCCAGCCCGGTCAGCTTCGCGATCCGCCGGTCGAGCTGGTAGCCGACCAGGATCCCGTCCCTGATCAGGTCCCAGGACTGGGCCTCGACGCCCTCGTCGTCGTAGCCGACCGTCGCCAGCCCGTGCTCGGCGGTGCGGTCGCCGGTGACGTTCATGACCGGCGAGCCGTACGTCAGCGTGCCGAGCTTGTCGGGGGTGGCGAAGGAGGTGCCCGCGTACGCCGCCTCGTATCCCAGGGCCCGGTCCAGCTCGGTGGCGTGGCCGATGGACTCGTGGATGGTCAGCCACAGGTTGGAGGGGTCGATCACCAGGTCGTAGACGCCCGGCTCGACGCTCGGCGCGCGCATCTTCTCGGCCAGCAGTTCCGGGATGCGCTCCAGTTCCCCGTCCCAGTCCCAGCCGGTGCCCGTCAGGTACTCCCAGCCGCGCCCGACAGGGGGCGCCAGGGTGCGCATCGAGTCGAACTCGCCGGACCCGGCGACGGAGACGGCCGTCAGCTCGGGGTGCAGCCGCACCCGCTGCTGGGTGGTGACGGTTCCGGCGGTGTCCGCGTAGAACTTGTTCTCCCGGACGGTCAGCAGCGAGGCGTCCACGTGCGACACCCCGTCGGCGGCCAGGAGCCGCCGGCTCCACTCCGCCAGCAGTCCCGCCTTCTCCGCGTCCGGCACGTCGAACGGGTCGACCTCGTAGGACGAGACCCACGTCCGCTCGCCGTGGGCCGGCTCGTCCGCCAGTTCCACCCGTTCGTCGGCCCCGGACGCCTCGAGCACCCTCGCCGACAGCCTCGCCATCTCCACGGCCTGCTCCGCCACCCGCGCGGCGGCGTCCGGGGTCAGGTCCACGCCCGAGGCGAACCCCCACGCCCCGCCGTGCACCACCCGCACGGCGAAACCGGCGTCGGTGACGTCCGAGGACCCGGCGGGACGCGCGTCGCGCAGCCGCCACGAGGCGCTGCGGATCCGCTCCAGACGGAAGTCGGCGTGCTCGGCTCCCAGTTCCCGGGCCCGGGCGAGCGCCGCGTCGGCGAGCGGGCGCAGCGGCAGCGCGAGGAAGGACTCATCGATCCGGTGCTCCACGGACGCTCCTCCTTGTCGATGCATGACGGGAAGTGAATCACGCCGGGCCGTCCGGGCGCGGCGTGTTCTCCGGTGACGGATCCCGCCGGCCGCGCCTGCCCTGCCGGGAGCACCGGGGAACACGTGGAGGGGGCGGGACGCCGGTGTGTTTCGCGGGCGGCGCCGGGGTACTCACCGCGGAGCCGGACGCCGTACCGAGGCCCGGCGTGAAGGAGGCGCGGACATGAGCGACTACTCCGGCCCCTACGGCACGGACCACGACCCCTCCGAGATGGTCAGGGCCCGCACCAGGGAGAAGGAGGCCGAGGAGCGCGCCCGGCGCGCCGGGCGGGACGACCGGACCCGGCCGGAGCGCGAGGGCCGCCCGGGCGACGAGGGCGAGGGCGAGGAGACCGGGGAGTAGCGGCAGCCGGCGGTTTCCGGGCGCCTCCGCATCCGGCGGGGTGCGGCGCCGGGACGGGGCGTGCCCGCGGGAGAGCCGGCCGCGCCGGTCACCGCCGCCGGGCGCCTCCGCGTGCCCGCGCACCCCGCGAACCGGCGCGGGAGGGGACGGCCGGATCCGGGACGGGCGGCCGCCGCGGACGCCCGTACCGGCATTCGGCCGAGTTTTCTGTAGGAACTCCACAGTGCCCCGGCGGACCCCCTGTCGGCCCCCCGTTCTCCGGAGAGGGGAGGCGGGCGATAGTTTCTCGGGAGTACCTGCTGCTCCCTACGGAAGGGTGTCCCCTTGAGCCGCTCGGTTCTCGTCACCGGAGGAAACCGCGGCATCGGCCTCGCCATTGCCCGTGCTTTCGCCGACGCAGGCGACAAGGTCGCCGTCACCTACCGCTCCGGCGAGCCCCCGGAGGACTTCCTCGCCGTCAAGTGCGACATCACCGACGCGGAGCAGGTGGAGCAGGCCTACAAGGAGATCGAGGAGCGGCAGGGGCCGGTCGAGGTGCTGGTCGCCAACGCCGGCGTCAACCGCGACCAGTTGCTGCTGCGGATGTCCGAGGAGGACTTCTCCTCCGTCCTGGAGACCAACCTCACCGGAACGTTCCGGGTGGTCAAGCGCGCCTGCCGGGGCATGCTCCGCGCCCGCAAGGGGCGCATCGTGCTGATCTCCTCCGTGGTGGGGCTGCTGGGCTCGGCGGGGCAGGCGAACTACGCCGCGTCCAAGGCCGGGCTGGTCGGCTTCGCCCGCTCGATCGCCCGGGAGCTGGGCTCCCGCAACATCACCTGCAACGTCGTCGCGCCGGGCTTCGTGGACACCGACATGACGCGCGCGCTCACCGAGGAGCAGCGCGAGGCGATCGTCGGCCAGGTGCCGCTCGGCCGCTACGCCCGGCCCGAGGAGGTCGCCTCCTCGGTGCGCTTCCTGGCCTCGGAGGAGGCCTCGTACATCACCGGAGCCGTCATTCCCGTGGACGGCGGATTGGGTATGGGTCACTGAACGTCATGAGCGGACTTCTCGCCGGAAAGCGCATCCTCGTCACCGGGGTGCTCACCGAGTCCTCCATCGCCTTCCACGTCGCCAGACTCGCCCAGGAGGAGGGCGCCGAGGTCGTCCTGACCGGTTTCGGGCGGCTGACGCTGGTGCAGCGGATCGCCAAGCGGCTGCCCAAGGAGGCGCCGGTGATCGAGCTGGACGTGCAGAACAAGGAGCACCTCGCCACCCTGGCCGACCGGGTCGCCGAGCACCTGGGGGAGGGCGTCGGGCTGGACGGCGTCGTGCACTCCATCGGCTTCGCGCCGCAGGACGCGCTCGGCGGCAACTTCCTCAACACCGAGTGGGAGTCGGTCGCCACGGCGGTGGAGGTCTCGGCGTACTCGCTGAAGTCCCTGACCATGGCCCTGCTCCCGCTGCTGGAGCGGCGCGGCGGCTCGGTCGTCGGCATGGACTTCGACGCGCAGGTGGCCTGGCCCAAGTACGACTGGATGGGCGTGGCCAAGGCCGCGCTGGAGTCCACCTCCCGCTACCTGGCCCGCGACCTGGGACACAAGGGCATCCGCTGCAACCTGGTGTCCGCCGGGCCCATCAAGTCCATGGCGGCCAAGTCCATCCCGGGCTTCGAGGAGCTGGCGGACGTGTGGAACACCCGCGCCCCGATCGGCTGGGACCTCACCGACCCCGAGCCCGCCGCGCGCGGTGTGGTCGCCCTGCTCTCCGACTGGTTCCCCAGGACGACGGGCGAGATCGTGCACGTGGACGGCGGCGTCCACATGATGGGCGCGTAGCCGCGCCGTGTCACTCCCGGGGGGCGGCGGATGCCGCCCCCCGGGGCGTTTCGGTGCCGGCGGGGGCGTCACACCCCGTCCTCGCGCACCGGGGTCCCGTCCGCGGGCGTCGTCGGCGCCGGCGGGGCCCTGCCGCGGTGAGGACCTCCGCCGCGGTGGGCCTGTTCCGGGCCGCACCGCGGCGGAGGTCTGCGTGCCCCGGCGGGGAAGCCCGGCCGGCCGTGCGGGGCGGGCGCCTCCGGGCGGGCTCAGCAGGGGTCCGCGCGCCGGTCCCGCGGGCCGCGGCAGGTCCGTGCGTACGAGCCCGCCTCCCGTGCGGCCGTCTCCGCGTCGCCGTCGCGGATGGCGTCCACCAGCCGCCCGTGGTCCAGGTACTCCTCGGTGCGCAGTTCCTCCCCCATGCCGCTGCGGAGGAAGGTGCGCAGGACCGTGCCGAGGTCCGCGTACAGCGCGGTGAGCACCTCGTTGTGGGAGGCCCTGACGATCGCCAGGTGGAGCGTGACGTCCGCCTCCACGAAGCGCTCCACCTCGCCCGTCCCCCAGGCCGCCTCGCGCCGTTCCAGCAGCGACCGCAGTTGGCGCAGGTCCTGCTCGGTGCGCCGGTGCGCGGCCAGCCGGGCGGCCTCGGCCTCCAGCACCGAGCGCAGTTCGGCCACGTCGCGCGGATCGGCCCCGGCGAAGCGGCGGTGCATCACCCCGGCCAGTTCGCTGGTGGCGACCACGTAGGTGCCCGAGCCCTGCCGGATGTCCAGCAGTCCGTTGTGGGCGAGGGCCCGTACGGCCTCGCGCACGGTGTTGCGGGCCACTCCGAGCTGCTCGACCAGTTCGGGTTCGGTCGGGATGCGGGAGCCCACCGGCCACTCGCCGGAGGTGATCTGGTCGCGGAGGGCGTCGATCACCTGGTCGGCCAGGGCGGAGCGGCGGGGCGAGGTCAGGGGCATGCCGCCCCCCGGGTGGGCGGGCACAGGGACACGCACATGAGATGGCCTCGATTCATCCTATGATTCTATGATGTCTGCCATGGCCAATGACCCCGCGACAATCGACCACCGGACGGGCGGGGGGAGGGCACCGACCAGGGTAGGGACCCGCCCCGCCGGACGGGCGGGCACCGCGGCCTCCCCCTGGAGGCGGCGTCTGCTGGTGGCCGGCCTCGTCCTGGCGGCACTCAACCTCCGCCCCGCCATCACCGGGCTCGGCCCCCTCCTGGAGGAGGTCCGCGACGGACTGGCGATGAGCGGCACCGTCGCCGGGCTGCTGACCTCCGCGCCCGCGCTGTGCTTCGCCGTCTTCGGCAGCGCGGCGCCCCGCCTGGCCCGCCGGCTGGGCCCCGCCGCCGTGGTGTTCGCCGGGATGGCCGCCGTCGCCGCCGGCCTGGCGCTGCGCCCCCTCGCGGGCGGCACGGGGGCGTTCCTGGCTGCCGGCGTGCTGGCGCTGGCCGGCATCGCGGTGAGCAACGTGCTGATGCCCGTGATCGTCAAGCGCTGGTTCCCGGACCGGATCGGCCCCATGACCGGTCTGTACTCCATGGCCCTCTCCCTGGGCACCGCGGCCGCGGCGGCCCTCACCGTCCCGGCGACCAGGGCGCTGGGCGGCGACTGGCGGCTGGGGCTGGGCGTGTGGGCGCTGCCTGCCGCGCTCGCGGCGGCGGTCTGGCTGCCGGTCGCCCGCGGCCGCCGCCGCACCCGCTCGGGGGACGCCGCCGCGGGGACCACCGGGGACGCCGCCGGCGCCGGAACCTCCGACGGCGGCCCGGACGGGGACGGCCGGACGCCCCGCCTCCGCATCACCCGCTCCGCGACCGCCTGGTCGCTCGGCGTCTTCTTCGGCCTCCAGTCCACCGCCGCCTACATCGTCATGGGCTGGCTCCCGCAGATCTTCCGCGACGCCGGGCTCCCCGCCACCACCGCCGGACTGCTGCTCGCCGCCACCATGGGCCTGGGCATCCCCCTGTCCTTCGTGCTGCCGCGGATCGCCGCGCGGCTGCGCCACCAGGGGCCGCTCGCCGCGCTCCTGGCCCTGTGCGGACTCGGCGGGTACGCCGGACTGTGGCTCGCCCCGGCGGAGGGAGCCTGGGCCTGGGCGCTGCTGCTGGGCGTCTCCAACTGCGCCTTCCCCCTGGTCCTCACCCTGATCGGCATGCGGGCGCGCACCGGCGCCGGGGTCGCCGGACTCTCCGCCTTCGCCCAGGGCACCGGCTATCTGATCTCCGTCCCCGGACCGCTGCTGGTCGGGGCCCTCCACCAGCACACCGGCGGCTGGGACGCCCCCCTGGCCCTGATGGCCGCCCTGATGGCCGCCCAGCTCTGCGCGGGCCTGGCGGCGGGCCGGGACCGGTGCGTCGAGGACGACCCCCGGGTGCGAGACTGAACCCATGCCAGTGCTGGAACCCCATCCCCCCAACGGTCAGAAGAAGCTGCTCGCCGTGCTCGGCGTGATGCTCGGCATCACGATCGTCATCGCCGTCGTCGCCACCGCCATCGCCCCGTAGCCGGGCGGGCCGCCGGCCCCCCAGGGGGCGGTGAGGCCGTCCCCACCGCCCCCTAGGGGGCCGGCCTCAGGGGGCAATGGGTGGCTCACCGGATGGGACCGCCGCTTCGCGGCCCGTAGCGTCTCGGTGGACCGAGCGCCACGAGACACCACGGAGGCGAGCCCCATGGCGGCCCACGCACCCAGCAGGACCGACCGCCGGCGCACGGCGGGCTCCGCGGACACGCGGCTGCCGTGGTGGGCCGTGGCGCTGCCCGCGGCCGCCTTCGCCGTGCTGCTGGCGCTGACCGCCGGCGGCGAGGCGTCCGCCGCCGAGCCCCCGCAGTCCCTCGTCCGGCTGCTGGAGTACCTCCGGCAACTCCTGTGGCGGTGATCCGCGGACGGCCCGGAACCGGTCCGCGGATCACCGGCGGGCACCGGGTCACCCGGCCGGGGAGGGCCCCCCAACTCCCCGCGCCGCACGCCGCCATTCGTGCGAAGCTGGACGCATGAGCGTCGATGTGCCCCGCAGGATCGTCATCCTCCGACACGCCAAAGCCGACTGGCCGCCCCAGGTGGCCGACCACGACAGGCCGCTCGCGGAGCGGGGCCGCAAGGACGCCCCGGAAGCGGGCCGTTGGCTCGCCGCGAGCGGCATCGTCCCCGAGCTCACCCTCTGCTCCACCGCCAGCCGCACCCGCGAGACGTGGAAGCTGGTCGCCCACGAGCTTCCGAAGCGGCCGAGGACGGTCTACGAGGAGCGGCTCTACGAGGCCGTGCTCGGTCAGCTGATCGAGGTGGTCAACGAGGCGCCGGACGACGTCCGGGACCTGATGCTCGTCGGCCACAACCCCGGCATGCACGCACTGGCCGACGCCCTGGCGGGCGAGGCGGAGGGGGACGCCAGGACCCGTCTGGACCGCATCGGCTTCCCCACCTCGGCCATAGCGGTGATCTCCTTCACCGGGTCCTGGAAGTCCGTCGAACACGGCGTCGGCCGCCTGGAGGCGTACTGGGCGCCGCACGAGTAGCCGCGCGGACGGGCCGCCCCGGCGCCGCGCCCGGAAGGGGCACGGCGCCGGGACCGGGTCAGGCCCGGGCGGCGTCGGCCGCCTCGACCTCCTCGCGCGTGATGCCCAGCAGGTACAGCACGGTGTCCAGGAACGGCACGTTCACCGCCGTGTGGGCCGCCTCCCGGACCACCGGCTTGGCGTTGAACGCCACGCCCAGCCCGGCGGTGTTGAGCATGTCCAGGTCGTTGGCGCCGTCGCCGATCGCCACGGTCTGGGCGAGCGGGACCCCGGCCTCGGCCGCGAAACGGCGCAGCAGCCGCGCCTTGCCCGCCCGGTCCACGATCTCCCCGACGACCCGGCCGGTCAGCCTGCCGTCGGCGATCTCCAGGGTGTTGGCCGAGGCGAAGTCCAGGCCCAGCCGCTCCTTGAGGTCGTCGGTCACCTGGGTGAAGCCCCCCGAGACCACCCCCACCTGGTAGCCCAGGCGCTTGAGGGTGCGGATGAGGGTGCGGGCGCCGGGCGTGAGCCGCACCTCGGAGCGGACCTTGTCGACCACCGACTCGTCCAGCCCCTCCAGCAGCGCCACCCGCGCGTGGAGCGACTGCTCGAAGTCCAGCTCGCCGCGCATCGCGGCCGCGGTCACCTCCGCGACCTCCTTCTCGCACCCGGCGTGCGCCGCGAAGAGCTCGATCACCTCGTCCTGGATGAGGGTGGAGTCCACGTCCATCACCACCAGGCGCTGGGCGCGCCGGTGCAGTCCGGCGGAGACCACGGCGATGTCCACGCCCAGGGCCGCCGACTCGGGGGCCAGCGCGGTCCGCAGCGCCTCGGTCTCCGCTCCCGAGACGGCGAACTCCACGGCCGTCACCGGATACTTCGCCAGCCGGAAGATCCGGTCGATGTTGCCGCCGACACCGGTTATCCGGGCGGTGACGGCGGCCGTCGCCTCGGCGGTCAGCGGATTGCCCAGCACGGTGACGTGGGAGCGCCCGGTACCGCGCGGCCGGTTGTCGCCCCGGCCGGAGATGATCTCGGCCTGGAGCCGCATCGACTCCGCCCAGCCGTGCACCGTCGCCCGCAGCTCCCCCTCGGCGCCGCTGCCGCCCGGCGTGGTGACCAGGGCGCACAGGGTTATCCGGCCCCGGGTGACGACCTGCTCGATGTCGACGACGTCGACCGAGTAGGCGGCCAGGGTCTCGAAGAGGCCGGCGGTGATGCCGGGCCGGTCCCTGCCGAAGATCTTCACCAGGAGAGTGGGGGTGTCCTCGCCGATGGAGGCGGCAACGGGCGGCGGAGTCTGCGAAGCGCTCATGATGATCCCTACGGTATCGAGCACCGGCGCGGCCCCGTACGCGCGTCCGCACCCCGGACAGCCCGCGGGCGGCCCCGTCCGGTGCCGTCCGGCACCGCCCGCGCACGGCGTCCGGGCGGTTGTTCGGTACGGATTCGCACCGTCTCCTCACGGTCCGCGCGGTCGCGTGCGGACCCGGCACCCCGGTACCCGTTCCTCCGGGAATTCCTCACCCGGGACGAAGCGGACCGTAGCGGTTCCGCAACCATCCGCCGGGGGCGGCTTTCTGTCCGGCGCGGACGCCTGGAATAGTTCCCCCACGATGTTCGCCATCCCTAGACCCCCTGACACACGGGGGGTAGCTCGGGGGACAACTTTGTGGGGCATGGAGTGCCGGAACTCGCACTGGAAATGAACGGACGGACCTGGACGCTTGACCCGTCCAGGTCATATGCCCTGGGGCGCGACCCCCAGGGCGACATCGTGGTCGACGACGCCAGGGTCTCCTGGCGGCACGCCGTACTGCGCTGGAACGGCAGCGCCTGGCTCCTGGAGGACCAGGGCAGCACCAACGGCACGTACACGCAGGGCCGGCGCGTCCAGCAACTGGAGCTCGGCGCGGGCACGGTCGTGCACCTGGGCAACGCCGCCGACGGGCCGCGCCTGGCCTTCTCCGGTCCGGCCGCGGGCGTCCCCGTCTCCTACAGCGCCCAGGCCGCCGCGCCCGCGCAGCAGCCAGCGGCCCAGCCGCAGCACGGCGGCCCCGGCTGGGGCGGGCAGCCCCAGGCCCCGCAGCCGGCGGCCCCGTACCAGGGACCGCCCCAGCAGCCGGTGCAGCAGCAGCCGGTGCCGCAGCAGTACGCGCCGCAGCCCGCCCAGGGCGGTGTCCCGCCGCAGGGCGGCGCGCCTCTCCACGGCGACCACCGCAGCCCGACCACGTTCCACCAGTTCTCGCTGGGCCGCGTGATGCGGATCGGCCGCGCGCTGGAGAACGAGCTGGTCGTCGCCGACCTCCAGGTGTCCCGGCACCACGCGGAGTTCCGGGCCACCCCCGACGGCCGCTTCGAGATCCGCGACCTCGGCAGCCACAACGGCACCTACGTCAACGGCCAGCCGCTGCCCAAGTCGGGCTCGGCGGTCATCGGCCCCGACGACATCGTCGGCATCGGCCACTCGACCTTCCGCGTCGTCGGCGACCGGCTCGAGGAGTTCGTCGACACCGGTGAAGTCGCCTTCTCCGCCCGCCACCTGACGGTCAAGGTCGACGGCGGCAAGGTGATCCTCAACGACGTCACCTTCGGCGTCCCCGAGAAGTCCCTGGTCGCGGTCATCGGCCCGTCCGGTTCCGGGAAGTCCACGCTGCTGCGCGCGCTCACCGGCTACCGGCCGGCCGACATCGGCGAGGTCCTCTACGACAACCGGAACCTCTACAAGCAGTTCGCGGAGCTGCGCCAGCGCATCGCCCTGGTCCCGCAGGACGACATCCTCCACAAGGAACTGACCATCCGCACCGCCCTGCGCTACGCCGCCAAGCTGCGCTTCCCCGGCGACGTCGCGGAGGCCGAGCGCAACGCGCGGATCGAGGAGGTGCTGGCCGAGCTCAAGCTCGACATCCACGCCAACAAGAAGATCACCTCCCTCTCCGGCGGCCAGCGCAAGCGCGTCTCGGTCGCGCTGGAGCTGCTCACCAAGCCGTCGCTGATCTTCCTGGACGAGCCGACCTCCGGCCTGGACCCGGGCATGGACCGCGACGTGATGCAGCTGCTGCGCGGCCTGGCAGACGACGGCCGCACCGTGCTGGTGGTCACCCACTCGGTGGCCGAGCTGGCGCTGTGCGACAGGGTCCTGGTGATGGCCCCGGGCGGCGGCGTGGCCTACTTCGGCCCGCCGGAGGAGGCCCTCAACTTCTTCGGCTACGAGAGCTGGGCGGACGTCTTCTCGGCCTTCGAGAACTACCGCGACTACGACTGGATGGGCCGGTGGCGCGGCTCCCAGCACTACCAGCTCTACGCCGCCGAGATCGACGCGGTCGCGCCCCAGGCGCAGCAGTTCGCGCCGCCGCCGTCCCGGCAGCCCAAGCCGCAGAGCTGGGGCTCGCAGCTGTGGACGCTCACCCGGCGCTACACGAGGGTCATCGCGTCCGACGTGGGCTTCCTGGTCCTGATGGTGCTGCTCCCCGTGATCCTGGGCGCGGTCAGCGCCGTGATCCCCAACGAGCACGGCCTGCGGCCCCACCCCAACCCCGGCAGCTTCAACCAGCTCGCGGGCGCGATCCTGCTGATCATGGCGGTCGGCATGTGCCTGTCCGGCGCGGCCAACTCCGTCCGCGAACTGGTCAAGGAACGCGTCATCTACGAGCGGGAGAGGGCCACCGGCCTGTCCAGGTCGGCCTACCTGATGTCCAAGGTGATCGTCCTCGGAGTGATCACCGCGTTCCAGGGCGTGGTCATCTGCGCCATCGGCTTCTCGGTGCGCGAACTGCCCGACGAGGGTCTGTTCCTGCCCACGGCCGCCGAGCTGTGCATCGGGGTCATCGCGTTCGGCCTCACCTCGATGATGTTCGGCCTGGTGATCTCCTCGCTGGTGAAGACCTCCGAGATGACCATGCCGCTCCTGGTGGGCTTCGCGATCGTCCAGATGGTCTTCACCGGTGTGCTCTTCCAGGTCTTCGACTCGCCCGGCATCGAGCAGGCCGCCTGGCTGATGCCCTCGCGCTGGGCGATGGGCGTGCTCGGCGCCACCGCGGACCTGTCGCACACCATGGCCCCCTGGGACCGCGAGAACCCCGCCAACCTCGACCCGCTGTGGGAGCACAGCGCCGGGGTGTGGGCGATGGACATGGCGATCCTGCTGGCCATGGGCGTCGCCTGCGGCTTCGCGGTGGCCCGTCTGCTGCGCCGCCACGAGCCGGAGGTCATGCGCAAGTAGCCGCCGGCCCTCGCACCCGGCGGAGCACCAGGGCGGCGCCCCCTTCCAGGGGGCGCCGCCCTCGCCGTCCGCGCACCACCCGGGGCGGGCCCGCGACCGCGGTCCTACGACCCGCGCCCGGCACGGGCAGGGACGGCGGGCCGATCCGGCCCGCGCGCCCCGGCGAGTACGGTGGGCGCATGGTCCCCAGAACCGGGCTGGCGGCCGTCAGCGCCGCCCTGCTCGCCATGAACCGGCGCCTGGAGGTGCGCGACGTCCTCCAGACGATCGTCGCCTCCGCCCGCGAACTCCTCGGCGCCGAGTACGCCGCGCTCGGCGTCCCCGACGACCACGGCGGCTTCGCCCAGTTCGTGGTGGACGGGGTCGGCGACGAACAGTGGAAGGCCATCGGCCCGCTGCCCCGCCAGCACGGCGTCCTCGCCGCCATGCTGCGCGACGCCTCCCCCCAGCGGCTCCCCGACGTCCGCCGGGACCCGCGGTTCGGGGGCTGGCCCGCCGCCCACCCGGAACTGGCGGACTTCCTCGGCATGCCGATCGCCGACGGCGAGGAGGTGCTCGGCGCGATCTTCCTCGCCAACAAGCGCCGCCCCGCCGGCGGGAACCCGAGGGACGGCCACGGCTTCACCGAGGAGGACGAGGAGCTGCTGCGCCTCCTCGCGGAGCACGCCGCCATAGCCCTCACCAACGCCCGCCTCTACGAGCGCAGCCGGGAGCTGACCATCGCCGGGGAACGCGCCCGCATCGCCCACGAACTGCACGACGCCGTCTCGCAGAAGCTGTTCTCCCTGCGGCTCACCGCCCAGGCCGCCGCCGCCCTGGTCGACCGCGACCCCGGCCGCGCCAAGGGCGAGCTGCGGCAGGTCGCCGCACTGGCCGCCGAGGCCGCCGACGAACTGCGGGCCGTCGTCGTCGAACTGCGCCCCGCCGCCCTCGACGAGGACGGCCTCGTCGCCGCCCTGCGCACCCAGGTCCAGGTCCTGGACAGGGCGCACGGCGCGTCCGTCACCTTCGACTGCGACGGGGTGCGGGCGCTGCCCGCCGCCCAGGAGGAGGCGATGCTCAGGGTGGCGCAGGAGGCCCTGCACAACGCCCTGCGCCACTCCGGAGCGGAACGCGTCGCGGTGACCCTCGCCCGCCGCGGCGCCGCCACCGTGCTGCGGGTGGCCGACGACGGCAGCGGCTTCGACCCCTCCGCGGTGCGCCGCGCCGGCCGCCGCCTCGGCCTGGTGTCGATGCGCGACCGGGCGGGCGGGGTCGGCGGCACCCTGACGGTGGAGTCGGAGCCCGGCAAGGGCACCGTGGTCGAGATGGAGGTGCCCTGTGGCTGACGGGATCAGGGTCCTGCTGGTGGACGACCACCAGGTCGTCCGCCGGGGCCTGCGCACGTTCCTGGAGGTCCAGGACGACATCGAGGTGGTCGGCGAGGCCGCCGACGGCGCCGAGGGCGTGGCGCGCGCCGAGGAACTGCGGCCCGACGTCGTCCTGATGGACGTGAAGATGCCCGGCACCGGCGGCATCGACGCCCTGCGCGCCCTGCGCGAGGCGCAGAACCCCGCACGGGTGCTGGTCGTCACCAGCTTCACCGAACGGCGCACCGTCGTCCCCGCCCTGCGGGCCGGGGCCGCCGGATACGTCTACAAGGACATCGACCCCGACGCGCTGGCCGCGGCCATCCGCTCGGTCCACGCCGGCCACGTCCTGCTGCAGCCGGAGGTCGCCCAGGCCCTCCTCTCCCAGGAGGGGACCGCCGGCGGACCGGGCCGCGGCACCGCCCTGACCGAACGGGAGAGGGAGGTGCTCGCGCTGATCGCCGACGGACGCTCCAACCGGGAGATCGCGCGCCGCCTGGTGCTCTCGGAGAAGACCGTCAAGACGCACGTGTCGAACATCCTGATGAAGCTGGACCTCGCCGACCGCACCCAGGCGGCGCTCTGGGCGGTCCGGCACGGCGTGACCGGCTGACGCCCGCGGAAGCGGCTCAGCGCCGCTCCCGCTCCTCCACGTACGCGTTGTACGCCGCCACCGTGGCCCGCCGCGCCGTCCGCTCCACCGGCCGCAGCGCCTCGGCCCGCGCCGCCATCGCCCCCGCGCTCACCGCGCCGCCGTGCTCCGGCCCGTACGCGATGTCCACCAGCGCGCCCACGCGCTGCGCCAGCTCCAGGACCCGCACCGCGCGCGGCGGGTAGCCCGGCGCCAGCAGCCGGCGGCCCGCCTCCGCCCGCGCCCGGTACGCCTCCAGCGCCGCCTCCGCCACCGGCCCCGACCCGGCCACGTCCAGCCGCGTCAGCGCCCCGGTCGCCTCGCGCAGCGCCTCCGCCAGCTCCCGCTCGGCCTCGCCCAGCGACGGCACGTCGGCGGGAGGCGCCTCCCGCACCGGGAGGCAGCGCCACACCACCTCCACGTGCACGTCGCCCCGCGGGCCGGCCTCGGTCACCTCCGGGACCAGTCCCAGAGCCGCGCCCACGGCGACCACCGCCTCCCCGGCGTCCAGGGCCAGGGCGTTGAACTCCGGCGGTCCGCTCAGGCCCAGCGGATGCCCCGGCGCGGGCAGGGCCAGCCGCAGCCCCCGCACCCCCAGGCCGCGCATCCGGCCGAGCGCGAGGGTGAGGCCGACCTCCCCGGCCTCGCCCGGCAGGCCCGACACCCGGTGGACGGCATCACCGCCCACGACGCGCGACGCGGCGTCGTCCGGTGGGACCAGTCCGGCGAACAGGGCATTTCCCCAGGCGGTCAGCCGCCCCGAGCGAGGTTCATCGAGCATGCCCCCAGCCTAAGGACAGCGAGGCGGCGGACGTGGCGTAGGTTTTCCCTGGGGACTGTGCCCACAGGCACAGACGACAGCAGCGACTGCAATGGGAGACAACGCGCCATGAGCGATGTACTGGAGCTGGTGGACGTATCCGTGGTCCGCGAGGGTCGGGCTCTGGTGGAAGACGTCTCCTGGTCCGTCAAGGAGGGCGAGCGCTGGGTCATCCTCGGCCCCAACGGCGCCGGCAAGACCACCCTGCTCAACATCGCCTCCAGCTACCTCTACCCGTCCTCCGGCACCGCCACCATCCTGGGCGAACGGCTCGGCAGGGTCGACGTCTTCGAACTGCGCCCCCGCATCGGCATGGCGAGCAGCGCGCTCGCCGAGAAGCTGCCGCGCGACCAGACGGTGCTCCAGACCGTCCTCACCGCCGCCTACGGCATGACCGCGGGCTGGCGCGAGCACTACGACCGGGTCGACGAGGAGCGCGCCCTCGCCTTCCTCGACCGCCTCGGGATGAACGCCTACCTCGACCGCAAGTTCGGCACCCTCTCCGAGGGCGAGCGCAAGCGCACCCAGATCGCCCGCGCGATGATGACCGACCCCGAACTGCTGCTGCTGGACGAGCCCGCCGCGGGACTCGACCTGGGCGGCCGCGAGGACCTGGTCCGCCGGCTGGGCCGGCTCGCCCGCGACCCGTACGCCCCCTCGATGATCATGGTCACCCACCACGTCGAGGAGATCCCCCCGGGTTTCACCCACGTGTTGATGCTCCGTCAGGGGAAGGTCCTGACCGCCGGACCGGTCGAGACCGAACTGACCTCCAGCAACCTCTCGCACTGCTTCGGACTGCCGCTGATCGTGGAGCACCACGGCGACCGCTGGACGGCTCAGGGTCTCCCGCTCGGGTGACCCCGCGCCCTACCATGACGGTGTGGACGCATGGGTGTGGTGGCTGATCGCCGCCGTAGGGCTCGGAATCCCCCTCGTGCTGACCGCCATGCCCGAGTTGGGCATGCTCGCGGTGGGGGCCGTCGCGGGAGCGGTCACCGCCGGACTCGGCGGGGGAGCGGTGGCGCAGGTGGCCGTCTTCGCGGTGGTCTCCACCGCGCTGATCCTCGTCGTCCGTCCCATCGCCAGACGCGCGCACACCGGGCGTCCGGAACTGCGGACCGGCGTCGACGCCCTGACGGGCCGTCAGGCGACCGTCCTGGAGAGGGTGGACGCCGAGGGAGGACGGATCAAGCTCGCCGGCGAGGTCTGGTCCGCACGCGCCCTCGACACGGACGCGGTGTACGAACCGGGCGCCCGGGTGGACGTGGTGGAGATCGACGGGGCCACCGCCGTCGTGATGTGATAGCGGGTAACCGCACGGTCACACAGTCATCGCAGTCAGCGCGACATCCATAGACGCAGGGGGAGACACGATGGACGCCATCATCATCGTGCTGATCATCCTGGTGGTGCTGGTATTCATCGCACTCATCAAGACGATCCAGGTCATTCCGCAGGCCAGCGCCGCGATCGTGGAGCGCTTCGGCCGCTACACCCGGACGCTGAACGCGGGCCTCAACATCGTCGTCCCGTTCATCGACACCATCCGCAACCGCATCGACCTCCGCGAACAGGTCGTCCCCTTCCCGCCGCAGCCGGTGATCACCCAGGACAACCTGGTGGTGAACATCGACACGGTGATCTACTACCAGGTCACCGACGCGCGGGCCGCGACCTACGAGGTCGCCAGCTACATCCAGGCCATCGAGCAGCTCACCGTCACCACCCTGCGCAACATCATCGGCGGCATGGACCTCGAGCGCACCCTGACCTCCCGCGAGGAGATCAACGCCGCGCTGCGCGGCGTCCTGGACGAGGCCACCGGCAAGTGGGGCATCCGCGTCAACCGCGTCGAGCTCAAGGCGATCGAGCCGCCGACCTCCATCCAGGACTCGATGGAGAAGCAGATGCGCGCCGACCGCGACAAGCGCGCCGCGATCCTCCAGGCCGAGGGCGTCCGGCAGTCCCAGATCCTCACCGCGGAGGGCGAGAAGCAGTCCGCCATCCTCCGCGCCGAGGGCGAGGCCAAGGCCGCCGCGCTCCGCGCCGAGGGCGAGGCGCAGGCGATCCGCACGGTCTTCGAGTCCATCCACGCCGGCGACCCGGACCAGAAGCTGCTGGCCTACCAGTACCTCCAGATGCTCCCCAAGATCGCCGAGGGAGACGCCAACAAGCTGTGGATCGTCCCCAGCGAGATCGGCGACGCGCTCAAGGGACTCGGCGGCGCGTTCGGCAACCTCGGCGGCACCGTCCCCGCCCCCTCCGGGAACTCCCCCGGCGACGGCGGCACCGGTCTGGCCAAGCGCCGCGAGCAGCCTCCGATCGACTGACCGCGGCCGGCGGCGGGCCGGGCCCACCCTCCCGCGCGGATCCGCACGCCACCCCCGGTACATCCGGGCAACGCCCCTCGGGCATGATCGGTGCACCGGACACCGAACGGCTGAGGGGCGTTGCACGTGGACATCTGGGAGGCGCTGGCGGTCCTCGTCGCCGGCATCGGTGCGGGCACCATCAACACGATCGTGGGCTCGGGAACCCTGATCACCTTCCCGGTGCTGCTCGCGGTCGGGCTGTCCCCGGTCACCGCGAACGTCTCCAACGCCCTGGGCCTGGTCCCCGGTTCCATCAGCGGCGCCATCGGCTACCGCCGCGAGCTGCGGGGGCAGCGGGACCGGGTCCTGCGCCTGAGCGGCGTGGCCTTCCTCGGCGGCCTGGCCGGAGCGGCTCTGCTGATCATGCTGCCGTCCACGGCGTTCGACATGATCGTCCCCGCGCTCATCGCCCTGGCCCTGGTGCTCGTCATCGCCCAGCCGCGCCTGTCCCGCGCGGTCCAGCGCCGCCGTGAGCGCAGCGGAGAGCCGGGCCACCCCCACGGCGGCCCCGTCCTCCTCGGGGGCATCACCCTGTCCAGCGCGTACGGCGGCTACTTCGGCGCCGCCCAGGGCGTCATCTACCTCGCCCTGATGGGGCTGCTCATCCGCGACGACCTCCAGCGCATCAACGCCGTCAAGAACATCCTCGGCGCGGTCGTCAACGGCACCGCCGCGGTCTTCTTCCTCTTCGTGGCCGAGTTCGACTGGACGGCCGTGGTGCTCATCGCCGTCGGCTCGGCGGTGGGCGGCCAGCTCGGCGCCCGCCTGGGACGCAAGCTGCCGCCCACCGCCCTCCGCGCGGTCATCGTGACCGTCGGGGTGGCGGCGATCCTCCAGCTCCTGCTGGGATGACCGGGCCGGGGACGGCCGCGCTCAGGCCGGCTCGGGCAGCGCCAGCCAGTCCGGCAGCGACTCGCCGTCGCGCAGCCCCAGCGCGAGGACCAGCGCGTCGGCCGGAGTGGGCTCGAACGGCTGCGTGAGCAGCCGCATCCCCGCCTGGGCAGGGGTGCGGTCCGCCTTGCGGTGGTTGTCCTCCGCGCAGGCCGCCACCGTGTTCAGCCAGGTGTCGCCCCCGCCGCGCGAACGCGGCACGATGTGGTCCACCGTGGTCGCCCGGCGCCCGCAGTAGGCGCACCGGTGCCGGTCCCGTACGAGCACGCCGCGCCGCGACCACGGCGCCCGTTGTCGGAACGGGACCTTCACGTATCTGCGGAGCCTGATCACCTGCGGTACCGGAAGATCGACGTGCGCCGCCCGCAGCCGCAGTCCCGGGTGGGACTGCTCGACGACCGCCTTGTCCCGCATCACCAACACCACCGCACGCCGCAGCGACACCGTCGACAGCGGCTCGAAACCGGCGTTCAGCACCAGCGTCTCGCGCATCTCACCCACCTTCGGGCCCGGCCCCGCCCCCCTGGCGAGGTGGCACCACTGTGCCGTTGCCCCAAGAGGTGAACAACGCAATTTCCCACGCCGTACGGGAGACGCCCACTGGCCGGCCATCGGGTGACGATCCGGGGAGACGGTTCGCGCACGGCACGGACGGACGGGAACGGACGGGAAGAGCCCCGGGACTTTCGGGGAGAAGCGGGCACGGGACGGCCGGCGCGCTGGTCCCGTGCCCGCAGACTCCGGTGGACGGCGCGGACGCGGAACGCCCCGCCGTCCCCGCGACCGCGGCGCCGGCTGCCCGGCGGCCGCTGTCCTTCCGGGGACGGCGGGGCGCGAAACCCTTCCCGCCGGCGGGGGCGCCCACGGGACGGCGGGAGACCTCAGTCCTGCGCCGGCACCTCGTACTCGCCGATCAGCTGGGCCCGGGCCAGCGTGTGGAAGCGCAGGTTGAAGCCGACCACGGCGGGCGACGCGTCCGCGTCCACCCCCAGCTTCTCGGTGTCCACGGCGTACACCGTGAAGACGTAGCGGTGCGGACCGTCCCCGGGCGGGGGCGCGGCCCCGCCGAAGTCCCTGGTGCCGTAGTCGTTGCGCACGTGCACGGCGCCCTCGGGCAGGCCCTTCATCTCGCCCGTGCCGGCCCCCGCGGGCAGCTCCGTCACGGTCGCCGGGATGTCGAACAGCGACCAGTGCCAGAAACCGCTGCCGGTCGGCGCGTCCGGGTCGAAGCAGGTGACGGCGAAGCTCTTCGTCCCCTCGGGGAAGCCCTCCCACCGCAGGTGGGGAGAGGTGTTCCCCTCGGCGTGCACCTGGTCGGGCTTCAGCCGGGCGCCCTCGGCCACATCGTCACTGACGACCGTGAACGACGGCACCGGGGGATGGAAGTCGTGGGGGAGCGGACGCCGCTTCTGCTCGGTCACGTCGGAACCTCCTCGGTAGCGCGACATCGATGCACCGTCAGCCTACCGATCTTCGCTCCGGCGCCCGGGAGGCCGCCGTGTCCGCCGGGCCGCGACGCCCGTGGGGGCGGCCCCGAGGGACCGCCCCCATGGGGCGAGCGCCGACCGGCGGACGCGGATCAGAACCAGTTGCGCTTGCCGCCGACCTCGGCCAGCCACTGGTTGAGGTAGGCGGTCCAGTCCGTCTGCCGGAAGTTCACCAGGTCCATGGTGAAGGAGCGGTACGTGTCGCTGCCCTCGCTGAACAGGCCGGGCTTCTTGTCCATCTCCAGGACGACGTCCATCTCGCGCTCGTCCGCGACGAAGCTCAGCTCGACCTGGTTGAGGCCGCGGTACTGCTGCGGGGCCAGGAACTCGATCTCCTGGTAGAAGGGCAGCTTCTGCCGGGTCCCGCGGATGTGCCCCTGCTCCATGTCCGCGCTCTTGAAGTGGAAGCCCAGGGCCGCGAAGGCGTCGAGGATCGCCTGCTGGGCGGGGAGCGGGTGGACGTTCACCGGGTCGAGGTCGCCGGAGTCCACGGCCTTGGCGATCGCCAGTTCCGTCTTCACGCCGATGTTCATCCCGGTCAGGTGCCGGCCCGCGAACATGGTGACCGGGGTCTCCCAGGGCACCTCCAGCCCGAACGGCACCGTGTGCACGGCCCCGGCCTGGAGCTCGAAGGCGCCGCCGATCTGCTGGCGGTGGAACTCGATGTCCCGGACGTGCTCCCCTTCGCCGCCCTCCACCTCGACTCTCGCCTGGAGTCCGACCGACAGCCCCTGGATCTCCTGGGCGACCGAGCCGCCCTGGATCCTCACCTCGCCCTGGACCACGCCGCCCGGCACCACGTTCGGCTCGGTCAGCACCGTCTCCACGGACGCGCCGCCGATGCCCACGCTCGCGAACAGCTTCTTGAAGCCCATGTTGTTCCTCCCCCAGGCCCTGGCCTGTGTGTCGCGTCGGACTCTGTAAACGCCGGCGGTCCGCCGGGCGGTTCCACCGTCCGGAACCTCCGTGCCCGGCCGCCACCCGACGGCTGCACTACGCTCGACCGGTGTGACCGCAGAGCAAGACCGTATGCCCCTGCCCCGTGACTTCTTCCACCGCCCCGTGCTGGAGGTCGCCCCGGATCTGCTCGGGCGCGTCCTGGTCCGCAACACCGAGGACGGCCCCATCGAGCTGCGTCTGACCGAGGTCGAGGCGTACGCGGGACGGATCGACCCCGGGTCGCACGCCTACCGGGGCCGGACCGAGCGCAACGCCGTGATGTTCGGCCCGCCCGGCCACGCGTACGTCTACTTCACCTACGGCATGTGGTACTGCCTCAACCTCGTCTGCGACGGGGAGGGGACCGCGAGCGGTGTGCTCCTGCGCGCGGGCGAGGTGGTGAGAGGCCGGGAGTCGGCCCGCAGACGCCGTCCCAAGGCGCGCAACGACAGCGAGCTGGCCAAGGGACCCGCCCGCCTGGCCACGGCACTGGGCGTGGACCGGGCCCTGAACGGCGCCGACGTCTGCGGGGACGCCCCCGACGCCCCCCTCCGGATCCTCACGGGCACCCCGGTCCCGGCCGAACGCATACGCACCGGCCCGCGCACGGGGGTGGGCGGCGAGGGAGCCGTGCACCCGTGGCGCTACTGGATCGCCGGCGATCCCTCGGTGAGCCCCTACAGGGCGCACCAGCCGCGTCGCCGGAAGACGGCGCTTGACGCCGGGGGAGCCGGGGTCTAACGTAGACCGAGCCGCTGGAACGGGACGAGGTCCTCGTGGCGACCGGTACGGTCACCCGAGCGAGAGGCCCGGAGCGGACAACCACCAGATGACGGATCCCCGATCGGGATCGTTTCCGCTTTTGCGGAAAGTCACTCGAATGGCTCGATTATGAGTCGCCGGAGAGATCCGCTAGAGTGGTGGACACACCGAAGGGAAGCGCCCGGAGGAGCCCCGGAAGGGGCGCCGAAGGAAGCGTCCGTTCCTTGAGAACTCAACAGCGTGCCAAAAGTCAACGCCAGATATGTTGATGCCCCGTCCCGAACCCGCCGCTTCGGCGGGGACTTCGGGTACGAGGTTCCTTTGAAACACAACAGCGAGGACGCTGTGCACCCCGGGATGATTCCTCCCGGCGGTGCCGCTCTTGGCGAATGCCCCGCCCGCTGCGGCGTGCGGGGGAAGACATTCACGGAGAGTTTGATCCTGGCTCAGGACGAACGCTGGCGGCGTGCTTAACACATGCAAGTCGAACGATGAACCTCCTCCGGG
>NZ_BAAATJ010000022.1:0-101409 GCF_039533345.1 Streptomyces glaucosporus
CGCCCGCCGCGCCTGCGCGAAGCGCAGGCGGCCCCCTTCGCTTCGCTCCGGGGGCCAGTTGGCCGGCCTCGCTTCGCTCGCCGCGCCCGTGCGGAGCACGGGCGGTTCCCTCCGCTTCGCTTCGGGAACCGAAGCCCTTCGCTTCGCTCCGGGGGAGCCAACTGGCCCCCTTCGCTTCGCTCCGGGGGCCAGTTGGCCGGCCTCGCTTCGCTCGCCCGCACTTCCCGCCCGCTGCGCGCCCGGGCTCGGCGCTGCGCGCCTCGCGCAGCGAGGGCGTCTTCGCTGCGCTCGACACCTGAGGGGGCGTCCGTGCTGTGCATGGAAGTGCCCGGCTCGCTTCGCTCGCCGCGCCCGCGCGAAGCGCGGGCGGCTCCCTCCGCTTCGCTCCGGGAGCCACCGGGAACCGAAGGCCCTCCGCAAGCCGGAAGGTCTGAACGCCTCGCTGCGCTTGCTCGACCTGAAGGGCGACCCGCCGCGCGGGCCGAGAGGGGTTCCGCTGCGCTCCACCCCCGAAACCGGGCCCAGTCACAGTGGAGGTGAACAGCCGTCAACGCATGAATGGGAGTGGGGGCCTGGTCCGTTGCACGGGCCAGGCCTACTACAGCGAGAGCGAGCCGGGGCAGTCGACGAAAGTGACGGACAATCACAGAACCGCCGTCCCGCAAAAATTGACAGATCCCCTCGTCTGGAGATGCACTGCTGTGTAGATTCTGGGAAACCATGCCACATCCCGGAAGGGGTTGTGGCCGCGGATCCAGAGAGTTCCAAAACCTGTGCGGGACGCCTCAAGGAGCGGACTCGTATCTTGGCGGGGAAGCCGAAGTACCCTTCGGCACACCGTTCGAGCCCACAGCGCGTGCGGCTGTGCCCACAGCGCATGCGGCTGTGGTGTGAGGCCTGAAACCATCTGGTCCTTGGTTCGCTGCCTCCTCAGCTTCCCCTCAGCGCATCGAACGCTGATGACATCGATGGTGCTGCCCTGCCCGTTCCTCCCATGGCGACCCCGGCCACAGAACGCCCGCCCTCACGGCGTGACACGGGCACGACGGAGTGCGGAGGCCACCGGAGCTGCGCGGCCCCCAGGGCCGCGCAGCGGAACCACCCACCGGCCCCGACCACTCTTGCCTGCTTCAACCGTCACGGCCGGTACCACCCGAGACTCAGCACCGCTGGTGCCGTCCACCGGCCCGCACCTGGAACACGGCGCCGCACGCGAAGCGACACAAGCCACGACGGTGCCCGGGCCGCGCCTGCTCCCAACTTCTGCCACTCATATGTAGGTGGACGAAGAAGGTGCAGGTCACAGCGTTGTGGGTCTCGAGTTATGTACCTGCTGGGGGGACATATCTCTGGCGATGTGTCCCGGCTGAGGGGACACATCGCCTGCTCAATGTCAACTGGAGGCGACACTGTTTCCGACCTGGTGTCAAGTGGAGGCGACATGGTTCCCGACCTGGTGTCAAGTGGAGGCGACATCCCGAGGCGGATGTGTCCGGCGTGGGTCCGGCGGGGGGAGGGGAGATCTGTCACCCCTGGGGGACACAACTCGCACAGGATGTCGTGTTGAAGCGACATGAATGTCAAGCGGGGGTGACATACTGCTGGGCGTCCGGAGATCAACAGCTTGGAGATGCAGCCTCGTGTCGACAGAGCCGCAGCGCCGCCGTACGAGCGCCTCGGGGGCGCCACAGCCGAGGCTGCCGCTGAACGACCCGGCCGACGCCTGGGACAGGCCTCTGCGGCCCGTCAAGGACCTGGACGACGTCGCCCGCGCCTACCCCGGCCGCAAGCTCACGCTGGACAGCGAACGGAAGCCGCTGGAGTTCTACGGGCCGCCGGACCAGCCGACCGCCTTCTCCATGGACAGTCTGGAGTTCTTCCTGGTCATCGCGCAGTTCTTCCGCGAGGCGCTGCCTCTGCGGCTGATCCTGCTGATGATCGCCTGCCAGAGGGCGGGCGGACGCATCCACCTGACCCAGGAGGAGATGGCGCACGTCCTGGACGTCGCGCGCACCAAGGTGAACGAGGCGCTGCAGGAGATCATGTCCCACGGCATCGTGTTCCGGGTGAAGCGCGGCGTGTACCAGTTCAATCCGCCGTACTCCTACCGGGTTGCCGAGTTCATTCCGGGAACAGAGACCATCGAGCCGGAGTACGTGCGGGTCGACCAGCACGTGACCATTGCGAAGATCAGGTCGGATGAGAGTCTGCCCGATCTGGTGCGCTTCCCCTCACTGGAGAGGATGCGCCAGGAAATCGAGCGGCTGCGCGAGGAACGGGCGAGAATGCGTGCCGAGCGCCGCCGCGGGCGGACGCAGCAGAAGAAGGGCACCGAACAGTGAGCGGTCTGCATTTCGCCGCAGTGAACGCGGAAGGCGTCGTCGCCGACCTGGACCTACTGCCCGCGGCCTACCGCGTGCTGCTGAAACTGCGCGCCCACAGTGAGCCGGGCGGCCGCATCGAGATCGACCAGATCACCATCGCCCAGATGCTGGGCCTGAGCCGGGCCGCCGTCAACGCGGCCCTGCGCGACCTGGACCTGGCACAGCTGGTGAAGAAGCAGCGTCCCGGCATCTACCAGCTCAACCCCATGCTCGCCGCCTACCACTCCCCCGAGGACGCCATCGCAGCGGTCAAGGCGATGCCGAAGCACGAACGCCTCAACTCCCCCGACTTCGTCGAGCGCTACCGCCAGGCCGTCGCGGCCTACCAGGACCAGCTCGCCGAGAAGCGTCGGCGCCGGGACGACGCCAAGCGCCGCCAGAACCTCAAAGCCGTGTCCTGACCCGGCGCCCCCTCCTCGTCGCGACGGCGCCGCACTCCCACGGTGCGGCGCCGTTCTCGTGCGGCGGCGTGCTGCACGGTGAAGTCCTCAAAGCCGCCGACTCCCCGAATCCGCTCGGCCCGCCGGAATGCGCACTCTGGAAGTTGGCCGCCCGGAGCCCGGCTGCCGAGGATGAGGACCCGATTCGCACCTCGGCGAAGGGAGCGATGGTGCCGTACGCGGCGGTCGCCGGCGGTCTCCCCCGGATCGGCGGGCCGCCGGCCCGGCATCCGGCCCCGGGCCGCCACGGTTCCTCCGCCGAACCCGTTGTAACCACCGGTACGGGGCCGCGTGCCGGCGCGCCACCCGTTCCCCGTTCCCACAGGAGGGCGACGTGGACTGGTCCATGGCGGACATCCCCCACCAGCGGGGCAGGATCGTACTGATCACCGGCGGTTCCGGCGGGATCGGCCTGGAGACGGCCAGGGCGCTCGCGGCCCGCGGGGCCCACACCGTCCTCGCCTGCCGGGACGTCCGGCGGGGCCGCGCCGCGGCGGACGCCCTGGACGGGCGTGCGGACGTCGTGCGGCTCGACCTGGCCTCGCTGGACTCGGTGCGGCAGGCGGCGGACGAGGTGCGACGCCGGTACGGGCGGCTCGATGTGCTCGTGAACAACGCCGGGGTGATGTTCCCCCCGCGCCCGTACACCGAGGACGGCTTCGAGGCGCATTTCGGCGTCAACCACCTGGGGCACTTCGCGCTGACGGGCCTGCTCCTGGACCTGATGCGGCAGGTACCCGGCTCGCGGGTCGTCACCGTGGCGAGCCTGGCGCACCGGATCGCCCCGGGCGGTTTCGACGCGGACGGGGCCCGGTCGGGGGACGGGCGGCGGTCCGTCGCCGCCTACGGGCGTTCCAAGCTGGCGAATCTGATGTTCTCCCGCGAGTTGCAGAGGCGGCTCGCCGACGAGGGGGCGGGGACCGTGTCGGTCGCCGCGCACCCGGGCCTGTCGGCGACCGGGCTGTGGCACGGCGACGCACCGGCGCTGCTGCGGCCGGTGAGCCGGATCGCCCTGCGGGCCCTCGCCCGGCCGCAGGGCCGGGCGGCGGAGCCGGTGCTGCGGGCGGCCACGGACCACCGCGTGCCGGGGGGCGCGTACCTGGGGCCGGGGAGGCTTTTCGAGACGCGGGGCGCGCCGGTGCCCGTGGGGTCCGGCCGGAACGCCCGGAGCGTGCGGGAGCAGCGCCGGCTGTGGGAGCTGTCGGAGGAGCTGACCGGGGTGCGGTACGGGCGGCCGTCCCGCGGGGAGCGGGAGGGGCGGGCCGCGGCCGGCGCAGGCCGGGACGGAGGGCCGTCCGGAGGGGCTCTGCCCCGTCACCGCCCGCGCGGGGCGGCCTGAAGCACCGCCTCGCGCGGGCGGTGACGGGGCAGGGGCCGCGGACCGCGGGAGGGCGGGCCGGGCGCCTTGTTCAAGTGCTTTTCTCCGGGATTGCCGTTCTCGGCCCGAACAGCCGTCCGGCGGCTGAACGTCCCCTACGGTCGACGCACCATCGGAGAACGGCAGAAGGGTCTTTCCGTGTATTCCGTTCTGGACAGGACTTCCGGCACACGGCGCGTTCCTCCCGTCTCGTCCGACGACGGCCGGCCGCGTTCGCTGTTCGTCAACGGCCACTTCCCCCGCCGGCGCGGGCTGGTGGTCTCCGTCGCCGCGCTGTTCGGATTCGCGCTGACGGTCGTGTGGTCCCACGAGTTCGTCGACCAGACCATCGGCGCCAACGTCGCCGGCGCGCTGCTGGGTCAGGACGCCGCGACGGCGTCCCTCGGCAGTTCCCTGATCGGCATCGCGTTCGCCCTGGCGACCGGTGTCGCGGGAACGTTCACCGCGTGCAACGTGGCGGTGTTCAGCGCGGTGGCCCCGCTGGCCGGGCAGGCCCGGTCGCGCCGCGGCCGGCTGGTGCAGCTCCTCAGGCCGCTGGGGTACCTGGCGGCCGGAGCCGTGGCCGTGTCGTCCGTCTACGGCGTGATCGTCGCGCTGGTGGGCACCGGCATGCCGCAGTTCCAGCTCGGTTCCCCGGGAGCGAGCGGTTTCCCGCCGGTCCTGATACAGGCCATGGTGACCTACGGGATCATCGGCGCCGTGCTGGTGTGGCTGGGGCTGGCCTCGCTGGGGTGGGTTCCCGACCCGCTGGCGCGGGTGTCCGCGCGTTTCCCGAACGCGCCCCTGGTCGTCATGGGCGCCCTCGTCGGCGGTTTCCTCATCGGCCGCCCCTACCCCCTGTTCCGGCGTCTGTTCCACGACGCGGCCGAGAGCGGCAACCCCCTCTACGGGGCGGCGGCCTTCTCGCTCCAGGCGCTGGGCAATCTGGTGGTGATGGGCGTGCTGTTCGTCCTGATCTCCCTGCTGGCGGGCGAACGGCTGCACCGCTGGATGTCGGCGCGCCCCAGCCGCGCCTCCGCGGTGATCGCCGCGGCCTTCGTCGCGGCGGGGGTCTTCATGGTCCTGTACTGGGACGTGCGCATGCTGGCCCGCCGGGATCTGATCTGGTTCCCCATGGCGCCCTGGGCGTGAGGCGTTCCGGCCGGAACGGCGGCACCACCGACGGCACCACCGACACGGCCCGGCTCGCGGCGGGGGAAACCGCCGCGAGCCGGGCCGGTGACGTGCCGTCGGGGGCCGCTACAGGCCGGCGGCCTTGCGCAGCGCATCGGTGCGGTCGGTGCGCTCCCAGGTGAAGTCCTCCAGCTCCCGCCCGAAGTGCCCGTACGCGGCGGTCTGCGCATAGATCGGCCGCAGCAGGTCCAGATCCCGGATGATCGCCGCCGGCCGCAGATCGAACACCTCACCGATCGCCTGCTGGATCCGCTCCACCTCCACCGTGTGGGTGCCGAAGGTCTCCACGAACAACCCCACCGGCTCGGCCTTGCCGATCGCGTACGCCACCTGCACCTCACACCGCGCGGCCAGCCCGGCGGCCACCACGTTCTTGGCCACCCACCGCATCGCATACGCGGCCGACCGGTCCACCTTCGACGGATCCTTGCCCGAGAACGCCCCGCCCCCGTGCCGGGCCATCCCCCCATAGGTGTCGATGATGATCTTCCGGCCGGTCAGCCCCGCATCCCCCATCGGCCCGCCGATCTCGAACCGCCCGGTCGGATTGACCAGCAGCCGGTACCCGTCGGTGTCCAGCTTGATCCCGTCCGCCTCCAGCCCGGCCAGCACGTGCTCCACCACGAACTCCCGGATGTCCGGCGCCAGCAGCGACTCCAGATCGATGTCGCTCGCGTGCTGCGAGGAGACCACCACGGTGTCCAGCCGCACCGCCTTGTCCCCGGCGTACTCGATGGTCACCTGGGTCTTGCCGTCCGGCCGCAGATACGGCACCGTGCCGTTCTTGCGCACCTCGGTCAGCCGCCGGGAGAGCCGGTGCGCCAGATGTATCGGCAGCGGCATCAGCTCCGGCGTCTCGTCACAGGCATAGCCGAACATCAGCCCCTGATCACCGGCGCCCTGCCGGTCCAGCTCGTCCTCGTCCCCCTCCACCCGGGTCTCATAGGCGGTGTCCACGCCCTGGGCGATGTCCGGGGACTGCGCCCCGATCGACACCGACACCCCGCACGAGGCGCCGTCGAAGCCCTTCTTGGAGGAGTCGTAGCCGATGGCCAGGATCTTCTCCCGCACCAGGGTGGGGATGTCCGCGTAGGCGGCGGTGGTCACCTCGCCGGCCACGTGCACCAGACCGGTGGTGATCATCGTCTCCACCGCCACCCGGGAGGTGGGATCCTGGGCGAGCAGGGCATCGAGGATGGTGTCGCTGATCTGATCGGCGATCTTGTCGGGGTGGCCCTCGGTCACGGACTCCGAGGTGAACAGGCGTACCGTCATGTCGTCATCTCCTCAGATCCGCGCATCGCTGTGCGGATCTCCTCGACGGCATCCGGGTCCGGGCAGGCGTGGGCGGCTCGCGCGGGATCCGGATGCTCGCGTGTCTTCGGGTGGTCGGGGGTCGCCGGGGGAGCGGAGCCGGCCGTGCTCCTCCCGTCCGGCGCGGCCGGCTCCGGACGGGCCCCTGACGTACTGGGTGACCGCGTACTCCCCCGTCACGGCCAGTGCCTCGTACAGGTCGTGGCGGCTTTCGAGCCGGGAGGAGTCCAGTGCCACCAGGGCGCGGCCGCAGCCCGCCTCCCGCAGCCGGTCGAGGGCCGCTCCGATCAGGACGAGCCCGACGCCCCTGCCGCGGAAGGCCGGAGCCACGGCCATGTCGACGATCCGTCCTCTGCCCTCCCACGCCTGCGCGAGGACGTGGCCGGCGGGGGTGCCGTCGAACTCCATGAGCAGGGACACCCCCACACGCCGCGCGGTGGCGGCGCCGAGCTGCTCCAGGCGGGCGCGGAAGGTCTCGGGGCCGAGTGTCCTGGCCCCGGTGGTCCGGGTGCGGAGGTGGATGTCGTACAGGGCCCGCGTGTCGTCCGACGCGCTGTCGACCTGCCGGATGCGGCCGCCCTCGGGCAGTTCGGCGGGGAGCGCCGCGCGGGACAGGTCGATCTCGCAGCGGTTGTACGTGATCTGCCTCAGGAAGCCCGCCTCCTGGAGCACGCGGGGGACCACCGGGTCGCCGTTCAGCACACCGCAGAGGGTGGCGGGGCGGCTGCCGCCGCACTCGCGGGAGAGTTCGTCGGCGCGCCGGAGAAGGCGGGTGACCAGTTCGCGCGCGATGCGGTCGCTGCCGTCGGGCAGCACGGTGAGGGTGCAGTCCAGTGAGGGGCCGCCCCTCGCGGTCAGGGCCGCCCAGGCGACGACCTCGCCCTGCGGCCTGATCACGCACCAGCTGTCGCGGAGGGCGTCGTGCGCCGGGTGGCCGGTCTCGAGGAGGATGTCCCCGCCCGTGCACCAGGCGGTACCGGTGATGGCCCTCTCGTAGGCGCGGACGAGCCGGACGAGGCTGTCCAGCCGTACTTCGGCGGCGCTCTTCACGGTGAGTGGCGAGGGTAGAGCCATGCGTCGCGGGCTCCCTTTCTGGAGACGGTGCGCGGCGGCCGTGGTCGTCGCGCACACGTGGATTGCTCAGGCCCTCCACGCCACCGGAAATCCCGCGGCGGAATTATGCCGATCCCATGAGAAGTGCATCCTTTCAGGTGAAGGGCGGCTCTCGGACCCAAGGGAATGTTTTCGTTCCGCAGCCTGCGGCACCGGTACCGCAGAGGTATTCGGATGCTAACGGCAAGCCGCTGACCTGGTGTTATCCGAGAATGCTGAGCATGTCCGGAGCCATGTGACAGGCAGCGGCCGTGTTTTCCGAATCGCCATTCGGATTTCCTGCGGTCCCGGCGGTGCCCGTGAACCCACCGGCCGGTCCGGTGTGGCGGCCCGTGCCGGTGCGCGGGCCCTCTCCGCGGCGCGGCGGCGCGGGTGGCTCCGCCCCGCCCGGCCGCCGCCCAGGCCGCCGCCCAAGCCGTCTCTCCGGGCCGGGCGGGCGCGTCCGTGCGCGCCCGCGCGCGCCCGGCTCAGATGGCCTCCCCCAGCAGGTGGGACTCCAGTTCGGAGGAGAGCCGGGCGCCGAGTCCCTCCCCGGGCTCCCTCGTGATCCGGAGCCACTCCTCGAACTCCGTGTCCCCGTCGGCGGATCCGGCCGTGCCCGGGTGGTCCCGGCCCTCCTCGTCGGGTGCGGTCATGTTCCCCACTCCTTCCTCTCGTCTTCCTCCCGGCCCGGTGGACGCGGACGGGACGCGGCGTGCTCCCGGTGGCCCGGGCCCCCGGGGCCCCGGGCGGGCACGCCCCCGGCGGTCCTCTCAGGCCACCGCGCCGAGGAGCGGCGGCCGCCCGGCGGCCGCGCGGGCCCCGCCCATCCACAGGACCTGGGAGATCATCCGCATCAGCCGTTCCTCCTCGGGCGGCACCGGCCCGTCCGCGGACGGCGGCGCGGGCGCCCGGGACACGGCCACTCCCACCGGGGTGGGCCAGCCGCGTACCGCGTGGCCGATGGTGCGGAGCGTGGCCAGGGTGGAGGCGGCGCCCTCGGGGGCGGCCCCGACGGCGACGCAGCCTATGGGGCGCCCGTCCAGGTAGGGCTCCGGCCCCTCCAGGTCGTTGATGTAGTCGAGGGCGTTCTTCAGCAGGCCCGAGACGGTTCCGTGGTAAGTCGGGGAGACCAGGACGACGCCGTCGGCGCGGCGCAGCTCCGACAGGAACTCCTCCACCGCGGGGTGCGTGGAGGCGAGGCCCGGCCGGTAGGCGGGGAAGTCTATCTCGGCTCCCGGGAAGACCCTGGCCGTCGCGCCCTGGTCGGCGCAGCGCAGCGCGCACCAGTCGGCCACGCGGTCGGAGGTCGATCCCCGGCGGAGGGAGCCGCTGACCAGGACGATGTGCGGCCCGGCGCCCCCCGGCACGCGGTCCGGTGTCTCGCGGGCCGCCGGGAGGCGCAGCTCCGTGCGGTGGGCGGGGGACCTGCGGCCGGAGGCGCCGGCGGCCCCGTGCGCGGCCGGTTCCGCCCGGGTGCCGCCGTGTCCCGTTCCGGCCCTGCCGGGCTCCCGGCCCGGCACGTCCCGGCGGCGCGCGGTGGGCACCGCCGCCCCGGTCCGCTCCAGGCGTTCGCGCTGGAAGGCGGCGAGCGCGGAGGGCACGTCGTCGTGGGCGGCCATGGCGTCGGCGAGGACGAGGGCGTCCTCCATGGCCGTGCCCGCTCCCCGGCCGGGGACCGATGCCTCGTGGCGCGCGGCGTCGCCGAGCAGGACGACCCGGCCGTCGGCCCAGCGGGGGGCCGGGGCGCGGCCGCGGAGGTCGGCCACGGCGATGTCCCGCGGGTCGGTGTCCCTGACCAGGTCCACCACGGGCGGGTACCAGCCGGTGAGCGCGGCGATCAGGTCCGTCCGCGCGCGGGCGGGCCCCTTGGCGGGCCAGATCCCGGGCGGCGAGGCGATCGTGGCGTTCCAGCACAGGGTGTCCCCGCCGACCGGGGTGACGCACAGCCGGATGCCGCGGCTGCCGACCGTGTACGGCCGCCGCTCCAGGACGGACCCGCGGACGCAGCCGGACACCGAGGCGTGCCCGCGGTGCTCGGCGGGGCCGTCCGCGAGCATCCGCCGCCGGACGGCCGAGTCGGCGCCGTCCGCGGCGACCAGGGCGGAGCATTCGAGGGTCTTGCCGTCCGACAGCCGGACGGTGACGCCGTCGCCGTGCTGGGTGTAGTCCTCGACGGCGGTGGCGAGCAGCACCGCCGCGCCCGCGGTGAGGGACTCGTCGAGCAGGGCCCGCTGCAGGGCGGAGCGCAGGATCAGGATCCGCGGGGCGTCCGGCGTCTCCTCCGCGGCGTCCGCGGGCTCCTCGGCCAGGATCTTTCCCGCCTCGTCCATCACCAGCCGGACCTCGCCGGGCCGGGGGACGTGGCCGGTCTCCCTGAGGCGGGCGCCCAGGGTGCCGCCGAGCGCGTCGGCGGCCCGTACTCCGCCGGGGTGGAGGACCAGGCCCGCGCCGCGGGTGCCGATCCGTCCGGCCCGTTCGATCACGGTGACGTCGATGCCCCGCCGGGCCAGCGCGACGGCGGTCGCCAGTCCGCCGATGCCGCCGCCCGCGACGGCCACTGTTCTCCTCTTGGCCATGGTTCAGCTCTCCTGTCCGTGTGTGCGGGCGCCCGGTGCCGGGCCGGTCGCCCGCACGGGACGGGCCCATGGGCGGTGCGCCGAGCCGGGCCGCCGGGGAGGCGGGTTCCGGGTGCGCCGGGGATGCCGTGGAGGTGTGCCGGACGCCCCGTGGCCGCCGGGCGCGTCCCGTGCGGGCGGTTGCCGGAGGGAGGCCCCGGGCCGGTGCCCGGGGCGGGGCCGGCCGTCCCTCCCAGGCCGTGGGGTGTCCTGCTCCCTCCCGGGGGCGGTGTGTGCGCTCCCCGGCCCGCGGGAGGGAGGGCCGCGGCGGCCGGACGGAACCGGCCGGACAGGGCGGGACCGGGGGAGCCGCGGACCCCTCCGGAGGGGCGGCAGGCTCCGCGGCAGGATGACGGCTTCATCGGCCCGGCCGGTTCCCCGGGGCCGCCGGCGGGTGGCGGGAAGCGAGCCGGGAGGTGAGGAGGACCGCGGTCCTCAGGGACGCCCAGGCGGTGAGCTCCACCAGTTCCCGGTCGCCGGGGTACCGCTCGCGGAAGGAGGCGACGTCGGCTTCGGTGACCTGGTACGGGGCGAGCGCGGTGAGCAGCGCGAGCCGGGCGGCGGGCAGGTCCGCCGGGCGCAGGGGACCGGCGAGCGCCTCCCCCAGCCAGGAGCGGCCGAGGCCGGGCGGGGACCCGTCCCAGCCGTCGAGCCGGGACGCCAGGGCCCGGCGGACCGGCGGGGGGACCCAGCGGGCCCCGTCCTCGACGGCGGCGGCCGAGCGTCCGAGGGCGTCCGCCACCACCGGGTCGGCCCGTGCCCACTCCAGACCGGGCGGCAGCGGCGCGGCGGGCAGCAGGCCGTTGCTCTCGCCGGGCCGCGGGGGGCCGGCGGCCGGGCTCATGGCCCTGGCGACCGTGCGCAGGATCGGGCCGCGCACGGCCGCGGGGGTGCGCGCGGGTACGGGCGAGTCGTCGAGGAAGACGCCGACCATGCGGTTGAGGTAGTGGAAGGCGAGGACCACACCGAGGATCTCGGGGGCCTCCTCGGCGGTGAACGGGGGCCGTTCGCCGCGGCCGGCGCCGGACCGGATCCACTCGGCGGCCCCGGCTCCGGGCGCGTCCGGCGCCGGCCGCCGGAGGGTCTCCAGCGCGGCCCGGTGGACGTCGACGCAGTAGGGGCAGGAGTTGCCCCGGGACACCTCGGCCGCGACCGCCTCCTTGACGGCCCGGCCGACGCGGCCCTCGACCAGCAGGGTCTCGCGCAGCAGCAGCCAGCTCGCGGCGAGGGCCCGGGGAGCTCCGGAGTGCAGGGCCAGGGGCGGTGCGATGATCCCGAAGTCCCGTTCGGCCTGCGCGTACACGCGGGCCACCAGCCCCCGGGCGCGGCCGGGGGGAACGGCCCCGACGTGGTGGATGTCCCGCAGGGAGCCGCGCAGCACGGCCCGTACGATCGTCCTCGTCGTCATCTGTGTGCCTTCCTGGAGCGCGGCGCGCCCGGCCGTGTCCCGGGCGCGCCCGCGGCTGCCGGCCTATTCGACGATCTCGAGCTGGGCCATCATCCCGGCGACGTTGTGCTCCTGCATGTGGCAGTGGTACACGTACTTGCCCTGCCAGCCGTCGAAGGTGGCCTGGATGCGGACCCGCTCGCCGGGCCGCACGAGCACGGTGTCCTTGAAGCCGGACTCGCCGGGCAGCGGCGGCTTCCCGTCGCGGTCGAGCACCCGGAACTGCACCAGGTGCAGGTGGAAGGTGTGGTCGATTCCGCCGAACTCCGAGTCCACGGTGTCGGCGTTGTAGATCTCCCAGATCTCGCTGGTCCCCTCCTTGACCCTGGCGTCGATCCGGTCGGGGTCCCAGGTGAGGTCGTTGATGGCGTACGCCATCTTGGAGGGGGCGACGGCGAGTTTGAGGCGGCGGGTCTCCCGGGGCGCGGGCAGCGGCGGGAGGGTGCGGAGCCGGTCGGGTATCCGGCTGGGGTCGTCGGCCCGGTGGGTGACGTCGAAGCGCACCACCGGTTTGCCGGCGTCGGAGAGCACCAGCTTGTCGCCGACGTTGTGGCGGGAGAAGTCCACGACGATCTCGGCGCGTTCGGCGGGGGCCAGTGTGAGGGTGGTGCGGGGGACGGGTTCCGGCAGCAGGCCGCCGTCGGAGGCTATCTGCACCATCTCCGCGCCGCCGAGGTCCAGCTCGAAGATCTTGTAGATGGAGGAGTTGAGCAGCCGGAAGCGGTACTTGCGGGCGGCCACGGGGAAGTAGGGCTGGGGCCGCCCGTTGGCCAGGAGGGTGGAGCGGGCCTCGGGGTGCTCGACGTCGAGGATCAGCCCGCCGTCCGCGTCGAAGTGGGCGTCCCGGAGCATGATCGGCACGTCGTACCTGCCCCGCGGCAGCCCCAGCCGCCGCTCCTCGGGGCTCTCGATCAGGTAGAAGCCGTGCATGCCGCGGTAGACGTGCTCGGCCTCCATGTGGTGGGTGTGGTCGTGGTACCAGAGGGTGGCGCCGTCCTGCCGGTTGGGGTAGTCGAGGGTGCGGGACGCGCCGTCGGCGATGAGGTCCATCGGGTAGCCGTCGCTCTCCGGCGGGACGTGTCCGCCGTGCAGGTGCACGTTCGCGGGCCTGCCGAGCCGGTTGGCGTAGGCGATCCGGACCTTCCGGCCGGCCGTGGCCCTGATGGTGGGGCCGACGAACGTGCCGCCGTAGGTCAGCGCCGGGGTGGTCTTGCCGGGCAGGATCTCGACCTGCGAGGGCCGCATGTCGATCCTGTACAGGTCGGCGTCCTCGGTCCTGCCCACGGGCCGGGCCACCGCGGGGACGGGCATGCGCACGGAGAACGGCTCGGCGGCCTGCCGGGACGAGGCCATCGCGCCCCTGGCCATGCGCCGCATGTGCCCGGCCCCGTGGTGGGACGGCGCGGCCGGGACGGCGCCGGCGGTCTCCGCGGTCGCGCGGCCCGCCTCCCGGATCGGCCATGCCAGGATCCCGCCGGCGGCCACCGCTCCGCCGAGTCCCAGCAGAACACGTCTGTCGAGCATCTGAGTCCCCTCGTCGCTCCGCGGGCGCCCGTGCGGTGCCCTTCCCGGCCTCGGCGCCCCGGAGGGGGCGCCGAGCCGATCCTGGCACCGCCGGCGCGCGGAGCCGTTATCCGATCGTGCGCTCCCGCGGTCTCGGCGCGGTTTTGGCAAACCGGCGGGTGCGGGGCAGCAACGACAGAGATGCGGCCGGCCGGGCGGACGGCGGAGGATGGTCCGCCGTCCGCCCGAAGACCGTGCGGAGCCCCGATGGGAGGGACGGGTCCATGGAAGACGCGACAGCCAGTCCGGCGGAGATCGGAAGGCACTACGACCGGCGTTCCCCCATCGGGGACGAACTCCGCGGCGGCCAGCTGCACATGTGGTACTGGTACGACCGCGACGACGACGCCCCGCTGCCGGAAGCGGTGCACCGCATCACCCGCAAGGTGACCGGCACCCTGGGGCTGCGCCCCGGGGAGCGCGTGCTGGACGCGGGGTGCGGCCCGGGCGAGACCGCGCTGTTCCTGGCCCGGCACCACGGGGCCGAGGTGACCGGGGTGACCGTGAGCGACGTCGAGCTCGAGGCGGCGCGGAACCGGGCCCGGTCCACCGGGCTGGAGCGGCTGGTGGACTTCCGGTACGGCGACTACATGGATCTTCCCTTCCCGGACGGCTCCTTCGACGCCGTCCTGGCCCTGGAGTCCCTGCAGAACGCGCCCGATCTGGGGAGGGCGCTGGGGGAGCTGCACCGGGTGCTGCGTCCGGGCGGCCGCGTGGCGTTCTCCGACTTCTCCCTGGAGAGCGCGGCCGAGCCGGAGCGGGTGGAGCGGTTCATGACCACGTTGAGGCTTCCGGTGCTGCCGACCCTTCCCCAGTGGCTGGCGTACGCCCGCTCGGCCGGGTTCGAGGTCGAGGAGTACACCCAGTGCGGGCCGCGCGTGTTCGGGATGAAGGGCAAGTACCTGAAGGCCGCGATGGAGCGGCGCGGGGAGGTGGCCGGGAAGTTCGGCGAGCGGGACGTCGCGGAGTTCTCCCGGCTGCACCGGGGTTTCTTCGCCCCCCGCAGGGACCAGATCGGCTATGTGATCGTCTGCGCGCGCAAGCCCGGCTGACGCCGGGGACGCACGGCGGGGGCCGGCGGGCCGGAAGGCCCGCCGGCCCCCGCGGTGTCCGCGCGGTGCGGCCCCGGCCAGACGGGTTCGGTCAGGCCCGGACGGGCTCCGGCTCGGCCTCCTGGGGCTGCCCGGCCTGCTCCGCGCCGCCGGATTCGGCCGCGGAGGTGGGCGGCAGGTGCCGGAACCACCGCCAGGCGAGCGTGGCCAGCACGACGAAGGTCACGGCGGCCAGCGTGCCCACCGCGTTGAGGCCGGAGGTGAACGCCCCCCGGGCGGAGGCGATCAGCTCGCCGGCCACGGGGTCGGACAGCCGCTGGGCCACGGCCACGGCGTTCGTGATGCTCTCCCGGGCGGCGGACGCCGCTTCGGCCGGCAGGCCGTCGGGGACCGCGATCTGGTCGCGGTAGACGAGGGTGCCGATGCTGCCCATGAGGGCGATGCCGGCCGCGACGCCGAACTCGCCGCTGGTCTCCGACAGCGCCGACGCCGAGCCGGTCTTCTCCGGCGGGGCGGCGCCCAGGAGCATGTCGTAGCCCAGCGCCAGGGTCGGGCCGAGACCGGCGTTGATCAGGACCGCGCCGATCACCACCATCACCAGGCTGTCGTCGCCGGGGACCTGGGACAGCACGACGTAGCCGGCCGCCGACACCAGGAGCCCGCCCGCCATGAGGTACGCGGGGCGGATCGTCCTGGCCAGTCCGGTGCTCACCCCGATGGCGACGAGCGTGCCCAGGGCACCGGGCACGAGCCAGAGCCCCGTGCTCCACGGCGAGAGCCCCTCGACCATCTGCAGCTGGAGGTTGACCAGCAGCAGGCTGCCGCCCGTGATGGTTCCGACCAGCAGGCTCAGCACCATGACGCCGCGGGCGATGCGGATCCGGAACAGGCCGAGGTCCAGCAGCGGGTCCTCCAGACGGCGCTGCCGGCCGACGAACAGCACACCGAAGACCACGCCGACGACCAGGGCCGCGGCGGCCTCCGGCGTCCAGCCGCGGGCGAGCTCCTTGACGCCGTAGATGAGCGGGATGATGGTCACCAGGGAGAGGCCGACGCTGAGCGGGTCCAGCCGTCCGGCTCCGGGGTTGCGGTACTCCGGCAGCAGCAGCGGCCCGGCGACGAGCAGCAGCGCCATCACCGGGACCGCCAGCAGGAACACCGAACCCCACCAGAACGACGACATCATGAAGCCGCCGAGGATGGGGCCGAAGACGCCGCCGCCCACGAAGCAGCCCGTCCACACCGCGATGGCGGTGCCGCGCTGCTTCGGGTCCTTGAACATGTTGGTGATCAGGGACACCGTCGACGGCGCGAGGGTCGCTCCGGCGATGCCCAGCAGCG
Organism: Streptomyces glaucosporus; assembly: GCF_039533345.1. NCBI lineage: Bacteria > Bacillati > Actinomycetota > Actinomycetes > Kitasatosporales > Streptomycetaceae > Streptomyces > Streptomyces glaucosporus. Next base: position 15,803 of record NZ_BAAATJ010000022.1, read on the forward strand.
CCCGGGTGGCGATGAGCATCTCCGGGCTGGTGGAGTAGGCCGCGAGTACCGAGGCGACGCCGAAGGCGGCCCCCCCGATCATCAGCAGCTTGCGGCGGCCGATCCGGTCGCCGAGGGTCCCCATGGTGACGAGGAGCCCCGCGAGCATGAATCCGTAGATGTCCAGGATCCACAGCTGCTGGGTGCTGCTCGGCTGGAGGTCCTCGGCCAGGTGCGGGAGCGCCAGGTACAGCACGGTCAGGTCCACCGACAGCAGAAGCGCCGGCAGGACGAGAACCAGCAGGCCCAGCCATTCCCTGCGGCCCGCTTTGGGGGTCGGTTCGTTCTCGGTGCTCGTTTGCATCGAGGGGGGTCCTTCCTTGGTCTCGGTCGGGGCGCGGCCTCGGGGGACGGCGCCGCGGCCGGCGGGGCGCCGCTGCCCGGCAAAGACCACGGGGGCGGCACTGTCCACGACCGCCCCCGCCGACGCGGCACCGGTTCCCCCCTCCCGGTTCCGGGTCGCGTTCGTTCCTCGATGCCGGGCGGGCCGCGCCGCCGCGGCCACGCCGGTGTCCCGAATCAGCGTCACACCGGCGGATTCGGGGCGGCAACTTCCAGATTGCTCTCCTCCCGCGGGGCGGTGTCCGCCCGTGCGGGCGGCCCCGGACGACGCGAGCGGCGCCGCTCGCGTACCGGGTCGGGTACGCGGCGGCGCCGCTCGCACGGCGGGCCGGGCGGGGGCGCGCCGGGTCAGTCCTCGCCGTTACCGGCGGGCGGGATGTTGTTGTTCACGCGGAACAGGTTGGTGGGGTCGTAGGCGCGCTTGACGGCGCGCAGCCGCTCCCAGGTGCGCTCCGGGTACGCCTCCCGGATGCGGGCCCGGCTGTCGTCGGCCAGGAAGTTGACGTACACGCCCGGCACGCCCTTCTGCAGCGCCGCGGTGAGGTCGTCGGCCCAGCGGGTGTGCTCCTCGGCCTCCCCGGGGTTCTCGTACATGGCCGCCACGTTGATCATTATCTTGCGGTCGCGGTGGGCGAACGCGGTGGCGTCCTGGGGGACGCGGGCCATCGCGCCGCCGAGCACACGCACCTGGACCGCCGGCACGACGGCCGTCGACGTCCTGATCCGGTCCAGGATCAGCGCCGCGTCGTCGGTGTCGAGGGTGTCCGTGAACAGGTTGCGGGCCGCGGCGACCGGGTGCTCCTCCTCCTCGGGCGGGTAGATCGCCGGATACGGCATCGGCTCGATCATGTCGGCGATCGGCGTGGCCAGGGCGCGGAAGGGCGCGATGGCCTTCTCGGCCGCCTCGCCCTCGCCCGCGTAGACCATCATGGCCATGACGATCGGGGTGCCGTGCAGCTCCTCGGGGACGAAGGGCATCGGCATCGCCGGCATGATGTTGACGATGCTGGTCAGCTCCTCCGGGGCCTGCTGCGACAGCTCCACGAAGCCGGCGACGACCTCGGGGGTCCCCGGCAGGACCAGCAGGCCGCCGAGGACCGTGCTCAGCTCGTGCATGCGCAGCCGCAGCCGGGTCACCACGCCGAAGTTGCCGCCGCCGCCGCGGATCGCCCAGAACAGGTCGGGCTCGTGCTCGGCGTCGACCCGGCGCAGCTCGCCGTCGGCGGTGACCACCTCGGCCGCCAGCAGGTCGTCGATGGTGAGACCGTACTTGCGGACCAGGTAGCCGATGCCGCCGCCGACGGTGATGCCTCCCAGACCGACGCTCCCGGTGTCCCCGAAACCGGTGGCGAGGCCGTGCTCGGCGGCCGCGTTGGTGAACTCGCCGGCGGTCAGGCCGGCCTCGGCCCAGGCGGTGCGCGTCGCGGGGTCGATCTGCAGGCCGCGCATCGAGGACATGTCGAGCACGATGCCGTCGTCGCAGAGGCAGAACATGCTGTGCCCACCGCTCTTGACCGCCAGGGGGATCCCGCTGTCGCGCACCAGCGAGACGACCCGCGCCACGTCGGCGGCGCCGGCGGGCCGCACGATCGCGGCCGGCCGCTGGTTCATTCCGCCCAGGTAGACGGTGCGCGCCCGGTCGTAGCCGGCGTCGCCGGGTACGAGCACCTGGCCCTCCGTCAGGGCGCGCAGCTGCGCCACCGGCACGGTGCCCCGCTCGATGACCGTGTTGGTCCTCTCCACTGTCAGAAGTCTCCTCGTGTCTTGCGGCGGTTTCGCCAGGGCACCATCGGCCCCGTACGGGTACGTCGCCGGGGCCGGCGAAGGTTCGGCGGTCCCGGCGGTTCGCTTCCGGCCGGTGGCGGCCGGCGTCTGGGGCGGGAGTCCGGCCGGCGGCAGCCGAAGGGCTCCCGTGGGCATGACCTGCCCATCGTGGTACGGGCGGAAGGCGCGGCGCATCTTGTGGATTGCGGTGTTCCGGCCCGGCGCGGCCGGGGGTGTGAGGGCATGCCAGGAGATGCGCGGCCGGCCGCCGGCCCGCACGCTGTCCGTGTGCCGTCCTGTCGTGCTCTGAGAGGTGGGGGATCGATGACATCGCCGTCTGACCGAGGGTGCGGGCCCGCCGTGGCCGGTGCCGGGACCGGGAGGTAGGGGTCGTGGCGCGGATCGTGGTCACCGGGGGATGCGGGTTCGTGGGCAGTCATCTGGTGGACGAGCTGGTCCGCCGGGGCGACGAGGTCACCGTGTTCGACGGTGGCGCGCCGCCGGCCGACCGGGCCGTCACGGGCCCGGTCCGCCACGTCACCGGCGACGTCCGGGACGCGGCGCGGCTGGCCGAGGTGATCGGGGAGGGGGTGGACACCGTCTACCACCTCGCCGCGGTGGTCGGGGTCGACCGGTACCTCGACCGTCCGCTGGACGTCATCGACATCAACCTGCTGGGCACCCGGAACGTGCTGGACCTGGCCGCGAGGGCGGGCGCGCGGGTCGTCGTGGCGAGCACCAGCGAGGTCTTCGGGAAGAACCCCGCGGTCCCCTGGCGCGAGGACGACGACCGGGTGCTGGGCAGCACCGCCGTGGACCGGTGGTGCTACTCCTCCAGCAAGGCGCTGGGCGAGCACCTGGCCTTCGCCTTCGCCCGTGAACGCGGGCTGAGAGTGTCCATCGTGCGCTACTTCAACGTCTACGGTCCGCGGCAGCGGCCTGCCTTCGTCGTCAGCAGGAGCATCCACCGGGCCCTGAACGGGCTGCCGCCGGTGGTGTACGACGGCGGGGGCCAGACCCGGTGCTTCACCTACGTCGGCGACGCGGTCGACGCCACGATCGCCGTCGGCACCAGCGACAGAGCGGTCGGGGAGTGCTTCAACGTCGGCAGTTCGGTGGAGACCACGGTGGCCGAGCTGAGCGCCGCGGTCGCGGAGCTGACCGGCACCGGGGCGGCCGTGCCGGTCGGGACCCGGGACCGGCTCGGCGAGCGGTACCAGGACCTGCGGCGGCGCATCCCGGACACCACCAAGATCAGGACCACCCTGGGCTGGCGGTGCACCACCGGCCTGCGCGACGGCCTCACCGAGACGATCGCGTGGGCGCGGCGGAACCCCTGGTGGCTCGCCCTGCCCGACAGCGGCGTGGCGCCGGAGGACGAAGCCGCCCCCCTCGGCGGCGCCGGCTCCCGGGGCTGAGCCGCCCCCCGCCCCGCCGCCCCCGGAGGCGGCGGGGCGGACGCCTGTCCGCGCGCGGGGGCGGACCGGTCACCCGGCCTCCCGCTCGTGCATCAGCAGCAGGAGGTAGGCCGCCACGGTGGAGTCGTCCCGTATGCTGCCCGCCCGGATCATCCGCTCGAACTCCGCGCGCGGGAACCAGCGGTGGCGCATGTCCTGCTCCTCGTGCTCGCGCCGGGGGGTGCCCGCGCTCAGGCCGGTGGCCAGGAACACGGTGAACGCCTGCCCGCTGGCGCCGTGCCAGCCGTAGAGCGTGCCGAGCGGCGTCCACGACGCCGCGCTCAGGCCGGTCTCCTCGGCCAGCTCGGCGCGGCCCAGCTCCTCCGCGGTGCCGGTGCGGCCCTGCGGGAAACAGCCCTGGGGGAACTCCCAGTACCGCCCGCGGATCGGGTACCGGTACTGGTCGACCAGGTGGAACCCGCCGCGTTCCGCGGCTATCACCACGGCGTAGTCGGGCCGGTCGACCACCGAGTAGATGCCGCGGGTGCCGTCCGGGCGCTCCACGACGTCCTCGCGCAGCGACAGCCACGGATTGCGGTACACCTCGCGGGAGGAGACCGTCCGGATGGGTCCGGACGCGGGCTTGGCGGGCCGGGCCATCGCATACCGCCTTTCCTCGCTCGCCGACCGTCGCCGTCAACGGTATGGGCGCCGCGCTGGGCCCCCCTACTCCCCCGTTGCTGAATTCCGGGCGGCGGCACGCCAGAAGATGCCCGCCGCACGCGGCGGTGAGGAGCATCGGCGTGGGCCACACTGCCTTCGATTGGAGATGCAAGATGCGCTTTCTCCCCGACCGCGGCGATCCCACCGTGGCGGTCATCGGTTTCGGGTACGTAGGTTCCTGCGTCGCGGCGACCCTGGCCGAGCGCGGGTTCGGCGTCATCGGGATCGACACCGACCCCCGGCTGGTCGAGGAGCTGGGCAGGCGGGAGTGCCGGTTCAGCGAGCACGGCCTCGCGGAGAGGCTGTTCTCGGGCCTGGACTCCGGGCGGCTGCGGGTGACCACCGAGACCGCCGAGGCGGGCGCCGCCGACGTCGTGCTGATCACCGTCGGCACGCCGGTGCGCGACGACGGTTCGCTCGCCGACGAGCAGCTGCGCGGCGCCGCCCTGGAGCTGAGCGGGCACCTGCGCCCCGGCCAGCTGGTCGTCCTGAAGTCCACGGTGCCGCCCGGCACCACCCGCGACCTGCTCGCTCCCCTGCTGGAGACGGGCGGGCTGGTGGCCGGCGAGGACTTCGGTCTGGCCTTCACCCCGGAGCGGCTCGCGGAGGGCACCGCGCTGCGGGAGCTGAGCACCTTCCCGATCGTGGTCGGCGGGCTGACCCCCGACTGCGCCGCGTCGGCCGGAGAGCTGTGGCGGCGCGCCCTGGGGGTGGACATCCTGCCGATGGAGACCCTGGAGGCCGCCGAACTCGTGAAGCTGGCCGACAACTGGTGGATCGACCTCAACATCGCCATGGCGAACGAGCTGGCCAAGCTGTGCGCGCTCTACGGCGCGGACGTGCTCGACGTCATCTCCGCGGCGAACACCATCCCCAAGGGCGCCGGCAACGTCAACATCCTGCTGCCCGGCGTCGGCGTCGGGGGGTCGTGCCTGACCAAGGACCCGTGGATGGTGTGGCGCACCGCCGACGAGCACGGCGTGCGCATCCGGACCGCGGCGGTGGGCCGGGAGGTCAACGCCGGGATGCCCGAGTACACGGCGGAGCTGATCATCGACGAGCTGATCGGGCTCGGCAAGGACCCGGCGGCGTCCACCGTGGCCGTGCTGGGCCTGGCCTTCAAGAACGACACCGGCGACCTGCGCGCCACGCCGGTCCGGGGGGTGGTCGAGGCCCTGGCCGCCGCGGGGGTCACCGTGCGCCTCCACGACCCGCTGGTCGACCGGGAGGCCGCCGCCGCGCTGTTCGGCACGGAACCGGAGGCCTCCCTCGACGACGCGGTGCGCGGGGCCGACTGCGTCGCGGTGCTCGCCCTGCACCGCGACTTCCTCGGCATCGACTTCGCCTCCCTCCCGGTCGCCGAGCCGTGCCTGCTGCTCGACGGCCGCGCCCACTACCCGAAGGAGACGATCGCCGAACTGCGTGCGGCCGGGTACGTCTACCGCGGCATCGGCCGGGGCGGGACCCCGGTGGCCGGGCGGCCCGCGCGGCGGCTGTCCCTGGTGAGGCCGGAGGAGCCCTTCTACCTGGAGGCGGGCTGACGGACTCCGCGGGCCCGGCGCGGAGGCGGTGGCCGGGCGGGGTCCGCGGCGGTGCCGTCCGGCGCCCGGCCGCCGTCCCCGTGCCGGTCCGCACCGCAATCCACGAGATGCACCGCGGTCCCGCCCGTACCACGATGGGGCCGTCATGCCCACGGGGACCTTCGGTGCCCGCGTGTTCCCGGCGGCCCGACGCCGCACCCGCCGCCCGCACCGGCACGGCCGGCCGCGCCACGTGCGATCCCCCCGCCGGCGCCCGCCCGGCCGGGAACGGCCGCCGCGCACACCGCGCCGGCCCCGAACGACGACCGAGTGGAAGGCATCATGACCATCATCGAAGGCACCATGGCCGTCACCGGAGGCGCCATGGCCGTCACCGAGTGCACCGAGTGCCGCATCTGCGGCAACCGCACCCTGCTGCCCGTGCTGGACCTCGGGACCCAGGCCCTGACCGGCATCTTCCCCCGCCCCGGCGAGATCGTGCCGACCGCCCCGCTGGAGCTCGTCAAGTGCTCCCCGGACGGCTGCGGGCTGGTGCAGCTGCGGCACACCGCGGACCTCTCCCTCATGTACGGCAACCGCTACGGCTACCGCTCGGGCATCCGGCCCTACATGATCAACCACCTGCACGGCAAGGTCGCCCGGCTCACCGGCATGGTCGATCTCGGCGCCGCCGACCTGGTCGTCGACATCGGCAGCAACGACTCCACCCTGCTGCAGGGGTACCCGGCCGACGGCCCCGCCCTGGTGGGCATCGACCCCACCGGCGAGAAGTGGCGCCGGTACTACCCCGAACACATCGAGCTGATCCCGGACTTCTTCTCGAAGGCGGTCTTCACCGAGCGGTTCGGCAACCGCAAGGCCAAGATCGTCACCTCGATCGCGATGTTCTACGACCTGCCGGACCCGGTCGGGTTCATGGCGGACGTGCGCGACATCCTCACGGACGACGGCGTGTGGATGATCGAGATGAGCTACCTGGCCTCCATGCTCGACGTGCTGGCCTACGACGCGGTGTGCCACGAGCACCTCGAGTACTACGCGCTGAGCCAGATCGAGTGGATGGCCGAGCGCGTCGGCCTCACCGTGTCGACGGCCGAGATCACCGAGGTCAACGGCGGCAGCCTGTGCCTCACCCTGGTCAAGGACCCGGCCCGGCACAGGATCGACACCGCCGGGATCGAGCGGATCCGCCGCCGGGAGGCCGAGCTCGGGCTGGACACCATGGCCCCCTACGAGGCCTTCGCGCGCCGCGTCCGCAGCCACCGCGACGTGCTGCGCGCGTTCCTCGACGACTCGCGGGCCGCCGGCAGGCTGACCCTGGGCTACGGGGCGTCGACCAAGGGCAACGTGGTCCTCCAGTACTGCGGGATCGACGCCCGGGACCTGCCCTGCATCGGCGAGGTCAGCCCGGAGAAGCACGGCTGCCTCACCCCCGGGTCCGGCATCCCCATCGTCTCCGAGGAGGACGCCAAGGCGCGCCGCCCCGACCAGCTGCTGGTGCTCCCGTGGGTGCACCGCCGGGGATTCGTCGAGCGGGAGCAGGAGTTCCTGGCGGGAGGCGGGAGGATGGTCTTCCCGCTGCCGTCCGTCTCCTGGATCTGACCCGGCCCGCCCCGCCCGAACGAGGAACAGGAGCGGCAGTGTCCGCACACATCGCCCCCGCCGGCCGCCCGGATCCGAGGAGCGGTCCGCGGAACGCCCTGCGCCTCGGTGTGATCGGCTGCTCGGCGTTCGGCGCGCGCACCATGCTCCCCGCCATCCGGGACACCCCCGGCGTGCTCCTGACCGCCGTCGCCAGCCGGGACCGCGCCAAGGCCGCGGCCTTCGCCGAGAGGTTCCACTGCGACCCCGTGGCGGGCTACGAGAACCTGCTGCTCCGCCAGGACGTCGACGCCGTCTACATCGCCCTCCCCAACGCCCTGCACCACGAGGCGGCGGTGGCGGCGCTGGAGTGCGGCAAGCACGTCCTGGCGGAGAAGCCCCTGACCACCACCGTCCGGGACACCGTCGAGCTGACCCGGCTGGCGGCCGCCCGCGGCCTGGTGCTGCGGGAGAACTTCGGCTTCCTGCACCACGGCCAGCACCGGCGCGTGCAGTCCCTGGTGCGCGAGGGCCGCATCGGCCGGCTGCGGCACTTCTCGAGCTCCTTCTGCTTCCCGCCCCTGCCCGGGGACGACATCCGGTACCGGCCCGAGCTGGGCGGCGGGGCCCTGCTCGACGTCGGTGTCTACCCGGTGCGGGCGATGCAGTACTTCCTCGGCGACGACCTGACCGTGGCGGGCGCCGTGCTGCGGAGGGACCCGGCCTCCGGCGTGGACGTCTCGGGCAGCTTCGTCGCCTGCTCGGCGGACGGCGTGATCGCCACCGGCGACTTCGGCTTCGAGCACGGCTTCGGGTCCCGCTACCGGCTCTGGGGCAGCACCGGGCAGCTCACCGTCGAGCGGGCCTTCACCCCGCCCCCCTGGTACGCCCCGGTCCTGCGCCTGGTGTCGCAGGACCTCGTCGAGGAACTCACCCTGCCCGCCGAGCACCAGCTGAGCGCGGGGGTGAGCGCCTTCGCGGCCGCGGTCGGCGCCGCCCGCGCCCATGGCCGAGACCCGCACCACCGGGAGTGGGCGGCGACGGCCGTCCGCACCGCCGAGCTGGTCGCCCGCATCGGCGAGGCCGCCCACCGGATCTAGACGAGTGAGTCCGATGTTCGTGCCGGCCGCGACCATGGCGAAGGGCGCCCGCTGGCCAGTGTGTGAAGACAACCCTGGACGCTTTTCCGGCGGCCCTGTACGTGTTCATCGACGACCACGTGGCTCCCCGTCGCCGGATCGGGCGACCCCCGAAACCGGCGGACGCCGACCTGTCGTGCACTGTTGTGCCTCGCGGTCGCCCAGGTCCTGCCCGGTTTCCCCCCGGCTCGCCACCGGATCCGCTTCGCACATGCCCGGCCGGGGCGCCTGTTCCGCTGCCTGCCCCGGCAGTCCGCCCGCACCAAGCGCCTGAACGCGGCCGGGCCGCTGATCAGCCAGGTGATCGAGGCACTGGCCCGGCAGGCGCCGACCTGGCACGGCGATCCGCGGCTGATCGACTCCACCCCGCTGCGCTGCGCGGCCTCCCGCGAGACCGTCAAGCGCTCCGGCCTCGCCGGGCACTGCGGGTACGGCCACTGCCGCGGCCACTCCCGCTTCTTCCGGCGATTTCCGCCCCCACCTGGTCACCACCGCCGAGGGCATGCCCGTCACCTGGTGCCCGGCCCACCCGAAGACCGGCGAGCGGGAGGTGATGGCCGCGCTGCCCGAACGCGACCACCACCTCGTCCGCCAAGGGCAGGCGATCCTCGCCGACAAGGGCTTCGCCGGTCGGCTACCTGCTCTTCCGGGAGACCGGGATCGAACCCGGGGCGCGGAAGCCGGCGTCCTCCCGGCCTTCACGGCCGCCGAGGACGCCGGGCGGGCCCTGGCGCGGGCCGCGAGGACGGATCTACCTGTTGATCCAGATGCCGAAGTCCCGCGTGGCCGTGTAGAAGTCCTGGAAGCCCAGGCGCGCCCCCGCACTACGGGTCACCGTGCCCTTGGCGATCGCGCCGCCGGCGGCCGAGGCGGTGTAGACCGGGCCGCCGCTGTCACCGCTGCGGGCCGCCTCCCGGCCGTCCATCTGCTCCGCCTCCACCAGGTCTTCGGAGTCGTTGTAGAAGAAGAGGACCTTCATGTTGCAGACCGGGCCGCCCGTGGCCCGTGCGCTGGTGATTCCGGACTGGCACAGGTACTCACCCGGGAAGACGTGGTCCCAGCCGTCGACCCGCACGCCCGCGTCGCTGTCGGGTCCCCCGGTGTACATGAAGTTGTCGGAGTTCGTGGGGATGAGCATCACGTCGTGGGCGTCACTGGACTTGGTGGAGGTGCCGATGTAGGCGCCCTGCGGGTTGGTGAACCGATTGCCGCTCCGACCGCAGTGCTCAGCGGTGAGCAGGTAGGTCGCGCTTGCGTCACGCACACCGAACCCGGCCGTGCACGCCCCGCCATTGAAGTTTATCTGTGCTCCGCCCGACCACGGCGCGCCGTCGTTCACACGCGAGCGTTCCTGGAGAGGCTCCTCGCTGATCGTCTTCACGGACACGCCGGCGATCCGGTCGACCGTGCTGTGGTCCTGCGCGACGGAGGCGGTGCGTGCTGCGCGGGTGGTGTCCTGTGCCAGGACCAGTCCGCTGCCGTCGGTGGGGATCTTGACGCTGTGGCCGAGCGAGGGATCCTTCTCCAGCCGGGCCTGTAACAGCTCGGAGGCGTCCCTGAGTTCGGCCAGCGAGTGGTCCGCGGCGACGATGTGCACGGGGGCGGTTCTGCGGGCCCGCTCCGCGGCCCGCTGTATGGGCTCGGGCAGGTCGCCCTTCCACCACAGGGTGACGTGGTCTTCCTGAAGGCCGATGCCCGTGTAGCCCTCGTAGTGGCCCCGCTCCTGGGCCTTGGCCAGGATGCTCGCAGCGGCGACGAGGGGTCGCTGCTCGTTCATCTTCCGCAGGTTGTCGGCGCCGACGGCCTGTGAGATCGGGACGCTCTTCTCGCTGTTGCCGTCGCGCTGCTGCTCGGCGCTGGCGCCCGGGGCGAGGGTGCCGACGAGCGCCATCGCCGCGGCCAGGGCCGAACCCGCAGCCCACAGGCTGGTTCTGCCGTATCTCATGAGTTGCCTTTCCTCTTGGCGTAGCAGTCTGTGATCAGACGGCACAAACATCCTCATGGGCCCCGATTTACATTCGATCTACAAATGATTAATACCAACCAGATACTCGGGGGTCGGAAGTGAAATACGGGGTCGTACGTGCAGCCGGGTGCGGTGCCGGGAGAGCCACCTTCTCGACGGACTCCGTGAAGACGTACCGCTCGACGTCCACGCACGGCTGGACGCCGACCGGACCGTCGAACCGAGTGCCGTACCGGCTCCGGTGCGACCGGCAGGGAGCCCGGCTCCACCGCAGCGTGCTCTCCACCGCCGTCGGCCGGAAGACGGCCGGACCCCACGCCCGTCATGCCGACTTCCTGCGCACCTGAAGGACGGACTGCCGCACTCGGCCCGCGACACCCCAAGTGGGCGCCCCCGCCGGCACCTTCACCCAGCCGCTGTCGTCCACGCGGCGCCCGGCTCGCCCGGCTTCTCGCGGTCTCCGGCCGTAGTGGAGATCGCGGCAGCCGATGACGAAACCGCGCCCGCGGTCCAGGAGTTGCCCGCCGCTCCGTGCGATCGCACCGGCGGACCGTACGAGCCCGGAGCCCGGCGAGCCCGGTGTACGGCCGCGCTGCTTCCTGGACTCGCGCCACGCTCGTGGCGCCGGGGGCGGCCGGCCGGGTTCCACTGACCAGCCATGGCCGGGTTCATGGTCGGGGTTGACGGCAGCCGCCGGTGACCCGCTCTAAAGGGCGTCCCAGACCTTGATGTAGCCGATGTTGTCATTCGCCCGGTCGCCCACGCACTCCGTGGCGTAGCCGTAGTAGTAGACCGGGTTCGGGTCGTCGTTGAGGGCGGCCATCTGCCCGGCGCAGCTGTTGTGGGTCTCGAACGAGGAGATCATGTACCGCGACATGCCGGCGGCGAGGGCGAGGAGTCGTTGTCCGGTGCGGGCGAAGACTCCGGCCGGTGTTCTGCCGCCGTGCTGTTCGAGGCTGAGCCGGCCTTTGAGGGTGTCGATGACGGCCTCGATCCACTGCCGGACCCGGCCGGGCATGTGCGAAGCGGATCCGGTGGCGAGCCGGGGGGAAACCGGGCAGGACCTGGGCGACCGCGAGGCACAACAGTGCACGACAGGTCGGCGTCCGCCGGTTTCGGGGGTCGCCCGATCCGGCGACGGGGAGCCACGTGGTCGTCGATGAACACGTACAGGGCCGCCGGAAAAGCGTCCAGGGTTGTCTTCACACACTGGCCAGCGGGCGCCCTTCGCCATGGTCGCGGCCGGCACGAACATCGGACTCACTCGTCCAGGGGGCCGCCGGAGCGGCCGGGTCACGCCGCCCGGGCCCTGCCGAGCCGCGCGGCGGTGCAGTCGCGCACCTCGGCGACGACCCGGTCGACGTCGGCGTCGGAGAGCGACTGGTGGATCGGCAGCAGCAGCGTCTTGGCCGCGGCGGCCTCGGCCCGCGGCAGCACGGCGTCCGATCCGTACGCCCGGATGCGGTGCATCAGCGGGTACCGGAAGGTGGTGTAGATGCCGCGTTCGTAGAGGTCGCGCGCGACCTGGTCGCGGATGCCCCCCTCGAACTGCACCCAGTACATGTAGTACGAGGAGGTGTGCCCGGCCGGCGGCCGCGGCGGCACGCGCAGCCCGGCCACCCCGGCGAGGCCCTCGTCGTAGGCCCGCGCGACCTCGTGGCGGCGGGCGACGAACTCGCCGAGCCGGCTCAGCTGGACGCTGCCGATGGCGGAGAGCACGTCGTTGGTGGTGGAGCGGCCCGAGAACGACGTGACGTCGTAGTCCCACCAGCGGGTCCGCGAGCGCAGCGCCTGGTCGTAGCCGCTGTGGAAGGAGGCCGACGACCCGGACCGGGCGGGCCCGCCCTGCTCCAGGCCGAAGTAGGCGATCCTGGGGGCGCGGGCGGCGAGCTCCGGATCGCGCACGTACAGCATGCCGCCGTCCACGGTCACCAGGATCTTGGCGTGGTCGAAGCTCCACACGCCCATGTCCCCGAAGGTGCCGCAGGCCCGTCCGTCCACCGTGGACGCGACGGCCAGGGCGGCGTCCTCCACCAGGCGGACACCGCGGGCGCGGCACAGCTCGGCGATCTCGGCGACCGCACCGGGGTGCCCGCCGTAGTGCAGGATCACCACGGCCTTGGTCCGTTCGGTCAGCACCGCCTCGACGTCGGCCGCGCTCGGGTTGAGCGTGGCCTCGTCGACGTCGCAGAAGACCGGCCGCGCGCCGCGCGCGGCGATCGCGTTGCCGACCCCCACGAAACTCACCGTCGGCAGCACGACCTCGTCGCCGGGGCCGACGCCGAGCAGCTCCATCGCGATGAACGTGGCCGAGGTGCACGAGTTCGTCGACGTGACGTGCCCGGGATCGACACCCAGGTGCCGGGCGAAGGCCGCCTCGAACTCGCCGGTTCGGGCGCCGCGCCCGACCCAGTTGCTCTCGAACACCTCGCGCACCGCGGCGAGTTCGCGCTCGCCCAGCGTCGGCTGCACAACGTTGATCATGCGGTCCATCCAGACTCCTTGGCGGTGGTTCGAACGGGGAAGCCTGGCCGGACGCGCACGGCGGGGACGGCCGGCGGAGGCCGGCGGGGCCGACGGATGCGAATGTGCCACCCGGCCCCGCGGGCGCGCATCTCCCGGCGTGCTGTACCCGCGCCCGGACCGTCCCGGCGCGCCGCAACGGGGAAGATGCGCCGCGTGCCGCGGCCGTACGACGATGCCCGCAACCACGTCCCCTGGGGGTTTCCGGTGCCCGCACTCCTCCGACAGCCCGCCGCCGGCACGTCCGCCGCCCTGGCCGCCCGCGTCACCGCCTCGGCGCGGACCGCCTCGTCGCGGATGAGCCCCGATGTCGACGCCTGGCTGGAGGAGAAGAGGCGGCAGCCGTTCGAGAGCACCGTGATCCCCCTGGAGGAGCTGACCGAACCGGGCGGATGGCGCTTCGCCCCCGGCACCGGGAACCTGGAGCACCACAGCGGCCGGTTCTTCACCGTGGAGGGACTGCACGTCAGGACGGACCACGGTCGCGTCGGGGAATGGTGGCAGCCCATTCTCGTACAGCGGGACATCGCCATCCTCGGCGTCATCGCCAAGGAGTTCGACGGCGTCCTGCACTTCCTGCTGCAGGCCAAGATGGAGCCCGGCAACACCGGCCTGGTGCAGTTGTCGCCCACGGTCCAGGCGACGTCCAGCAACTACACCCGGGTGCACCGCGGAGGGCGCACCCCCTACGTGGAGTACTTCACGGAGGCGGGCAGAGGGCGGGTCCTCGTCGACGTCCTCCAGTCGGAGCAGGGCGCCTGGTTCCATCTGAAGCGCAACCGGAACATCGTCGTCGAGGTCACCGGGGACGTGCCCGTCGGGGACGACTTCTGCTGGCTGACCCTCGGGCAGATCCGCAGGCTGCTCCGGCGGCGCAGCGTCGTCAACATGGACGCCCGCACGGTCCTGGGATGCCTGCCCGTCGAGGCCCCGGCGGGCGCGCCGGACGGCGAGGAGGTGTTCGACCGCGGCCCGGAGCCCTGCGGCCTGCACACGATGACCGAGGTCCTGAGCTGGTTCACCGGCCGCAAGAGCGCGTACGAGCTGTCCGCCCGGCTGGTTCCGATGGACTCCCTGGTGGGATGGCGCCGGGAGTCCGGGAGGATCGTCCCCGAGGACGGCGGGAACCTCGGCGCCGTCGGCGCGGACTTCAGCATCGTCGGCGTCCGGGCGCACGCCCGCACCCGCGAGGTGCACAGCTGGAAGCAGCCGCTGCTGGCGCCGCACGGCCTCGCCCTGGCGGGTCTGGTGGTCCGGCGCATCGGCGGGAAGCTGCACGCGCTGGTGCGCGCCGAGGTCCTGCCGGGCCACCGGGACACGGTGGAACTCGGCCCCACCGTGCGGTCCACGGCGGACGGCCGCGGCGGCACCCCGGCGGACCCCCGCCCGGAGTTCCTCGACTACGTGCTGTCGGCGCGCGGGCGCGTCCGCTACGACGCCGTGCAGTCCGAGGAAGGGGGGCGCTTCCTCCACGCCGAGACCCGCTACCTCGTGGTCGAGGCCGACGACGACTTCCCGCTGCGGGTGCCGCCGGATTTCGCGTGGGTCACCGTCGAGCAGCTGCTGGCGCTGCAGCGGCACAGCTACTACCTCGGCATCGAGGCCAGAACCCTGCTCTTCTGCCTGAACAACCTGTGAGCCGCCCCGGGGACGCGGCCCCCGGGCCCTCGTCCCCGGGGCGGCCAAGGAGGCAATCCAGAAGACGTCCGCGACGGGAGCCCGACGCCATACTGGTCACCGGGCGCGAGGCCCGCGCGGGCGGGATCCCGGTGCCGCGGAGAGGCCGCCGGACGCCACCGCCGCCGCGGTGGCCGGCAGTGCGCCCCTCGTTCCGGGCGTGTGCGCGGGCCCCCGCCGTCCGGCTGCCGCCGCCGGGCGCGTCACCCGGCACAGCCGCTGTCACCCGTCACCCCAGTGGAAGGACTGCGATGCGGATTCTCTTCGTCACCAACCCCTTCAGGGCGCACCTGTACGTGCAGGTGCCGCTGGCGTGGGCGCTCCGCACCGCAGGGCACGAGGTGTGCGTCGCCGGCCCGCCGGACATGGCCCAGGACATCGCGCACACCGGGCTGCCCGGGGTGTCCGTCGGCGAGGTGCTCGCCCTCGGAGAGAAGATGGCGCAGGCGGCGCCGAGCGAAGAGCCGATACGGATGGCGAAGGGGGCGCCGGACGGCGAGTCGGCGGGGCCCTGCGACCCCAGGGGCCTGCGCACCGGGAGATCGGTGCAGAGCGACTACGGCTGGGGCGACCCGCACGTCGAGCTGGAGGACTTCACCGCGGGCGTGCGCGCGGTGTTCTTCCCCGACTCCGCGTTCGAGGACCTGGTGGACTTCGCGCGCAAGTGGCGGCCCGACCTGGTCATCACGGACCCGACCGCCTTCCCCGGCGCGGTGGCGGCCCGGGTCGTCGGCGCGGCCCATGCCCGGATGCTGTGGAGTGTGGACAGGGTGGCGCAGCTGCGGGCGGCCTGCCGCCCCCGGTTCGGTTCCGCCGGCGACCCGATGCGGGACTGGCTGCAGCCGATCCTGGAGCGGTACGGCTGCGACTTCGACGAGACGGCGGTGCTCGGGCAGTGGACCATCTCCCCCTCGCCGCCCTGGATCTGGCAGCCGGAGGGGGTCCACTACCTCCCGATGCGGAACATGGCGTTCAACGGCCCCTCGATCAACCCGGACTGGGTGTACGAGCGCCCCTCCCGCAGACGTGTGTGCATCACGCAGGGCATCTCGCACCGGGATGCCACCATCGGCGGCGGGTCCTCGGCCCGTGACCTGCTGGACGCGGTGGCCGACCTCGACGTCGAGGTGATCGCGACCCTCGACGCCCGGCAGCTCGGATCGGCGGTGCTGCCGGACAACGTGCGTGCCGTCGACTTCGTCCCGCTGAACGCGCTGCTGCCCACGTGTTCGGCGATCGTCCACGAAGGCGGCACGGGCGCCTTCGCGGGGGCGCTCGAGCACGGCGTCCCGCAGATCGTCGTGCCCAACGACTTCAAGGTCGAGAAGTGGGGCGGTCCGCTGGCCATGGCGCACGGGCTGGAGCAGCGCGGCGCCGGGGTGTACGCGGGCAACTCCGGCACCCTGACCGCCGACGCGCTGCGGGACAGCCTCAAGCTGGTCCTGGAGGACCCGTCCTACGCGGCGAACGCCGCCCGGCTGCGCACCGAGGTGAGGGCGATGCCGAGCCCGAACGACGTCGTGCCGGCGCTGGAGAGGCTGACCGCCGAGTACCGCGCCCCGCGCCCCTGACCCCGGGCGGCCGCCCTCCGCCGGCAGTGGACGGCAGCCCGTTCGACGAGACGCGGCCCCGGCGCCGGGCGGTGCACCGCCCGGCGCCCGTTCCGTGCCGGGACGCGTCCGGACGAACCGACCACCGACCCACGACTCGAAGAACGGACCGGATGATGAAGGGAATCGTCCTCGCCGGCGGCAGCGGCACGCGGTTGTTCCCCCTGACCCTGGCGACGTCCAAGCAGCTGCTTCCCGTCTACGACAAGCCGATGGTCTACTACCCGCTCTCCGTGCTGATGCTGGCCGGGATCCGGGACATCCTGATCATCTCCACGCCGTCCGCGGTCCCGGTCATGCAGGAACTGCTCGGCGACGGTTCGAGGCTCGGCCTGAACCTGTCCTACGCGGTGCAGCGGGAGCCGCGCGGCGTCGCCGAGGCCCTCCTGATCGGCGCCGGGCACATCGGTCACGGCAGCTCGGCGCTGGTCCTGGGCGACAACGTCTTCCACGGCGCCGGGCTCCCGGAGGTGCTGCGCCGCTGTCGCGAATCGCTCGACGGCTGCACCCTGTTCGGCCACCCCGTGCCCGACCCGCAGCGGTACGGCGTCGGCGAGGTGGACTCCGAGGGCACGCTGGTCTCCATCGAGGAGAAGCCGCTGCGCCCCCGGTCCGACAAGGCGGTCACGGGCCTGTACTTCTACGACGACCAGGCCGTCGACATCGCCCGGGGGATCGCCCCCTCGCCCCGCGGCGAACTGGAGATCACCGACGTCAACCTCGAGTACCTCAGGCAGGGCCGGGCGAAGATGGTCGAGCTGGGCCGCGGTTTCGCCTGGTTCGACTGCGGCACCCACGACTCCCTGCTGGCCGCCGGCCAGTACGTGCAGTTCGCCGAGAAGTACGAGGGGGAGCGGGTGGCCTGCCTCGAGGAGATCGCCCTGCGGATGGGGTTCATCGACGCCGAGGCCTGCCTCCGGCTCGCCGCCGGGATGCGGCAGTCGGACTACGGCCGGCGCCTCGCGGACATCGCCTGCGGGCCGGCCTGAGCCGCCCCGCGCGCCCCCGGGGATCCGGGACGGCCCGGACCCCCGGGGCGCGCGGGGCGGCGGCGCCCCCGGCCCCCGGGGCGCGTCCGGACGGAGCCCGCCCGGACGCGCCGGAGCCCGCCCCCGGAAGCGTCCGGCGGCGCGGGGGGCCGGATGCTCCCGGGGGGCGGGAGAGCGCGGTCACAGCGGCGACGGCGTCCGCTCCTCTGCCGCCGCACCGGCCGTCCGCCGGGCGGGACGGTCCGGGACGGTCCGCCCGGCCGCCTCCCCGGCGGGGGCGCGGCGGCGGCTGCGCGAGGTGCCGAAGCGCCGCATGACCGGGCGTTCGACCAGGGTGAACAGCAGCCACGACACCAGCAGGGTGGCGCCGAAGATCAGCGCGAGCAGGCCGATCGCCCGCGGCGTGTCCCAGCCCGTGCCCACCCCCAGCAGCTGGTGGGCGTAGCTCTGGACGAGCTGGTGGGTGATGTAGAAGGCGAAGGAGATCTCCCCCAGCCACACCATGGCCCGGCCGGAGAGCCAGGTGCGCCGGCCGGCCGCCTCCTCCCTCGCGGCGCTGGCCACGAGGAGGCCGAGCGGCACCACCATGACGGCCACCAGGTGGTAGGAGGACGGGAAGAGCGGGGCCACGGCGTAGGCCGCGACGACGAGGGCCACCGAACCGCCGAAGCCGAGGGGGAGCCTGCGTCCCTCCATCACCACCCGCGCCAGGATGATGCCGAGGACGAAGTCGAGCAGCCGCGTGCCGGGGAACTGGTAGACGAGCCACAGGTCCGCCGCCGTGACGTCCATCGTCGGGAAGGTCCCCTGGTCGGGCAGCCGGTCGGCGGCGAACGGCACGGCGAAGACGGCCGCCACGACGGCCCCCGCCCACGCCCACAGGCGCTCGGGGCGGATGCGGTCGATGATCCGGATCAGGACCGGGAACAGCGCGTAGAAGAACGCCTCGCAGGACAGCGACCACGCCACCCCGTTGAAGGAGCCGCGGACCATGATGTCGGGGGACCACGACTGGAGCAGCAGCACCTGGAGGGCCAGGTTCCAGCCACTGACCGAGGCCTGCGCCACCCATGCCGCCAGCATCATGGCGATGACCAGGGTGATCAGGTGGAGCGGGTAGATCTTGAAGAACCTGCGCCGGAAGAACGCCGGCGCGGTGTCGTCCGCGCGCATCGACCAGGTGAGGATGAAACCGCTGAGGACGAAGAAGAAGCCGACGCCGGCCCAGCCGCCCTGGTAGAAGAGCGCGTGCGCGATGTCCTGCGTCCGCTCCGACGCGAAGAACCCCTGGTGGACGGCGTGGAAGAGGAAGACCAGGACGGCCGCGACGAAGCGCATGCCCGTCAGGGAGGGGAGCCTGGACGGCCCGGCCGTTTCGGTGGTGCGGAGTCTCGTCGTGTGCTGCGGCATCGGGATCGCTCTCCCCCTGCTGTGACCGTCTTCGAGTTCCGTGACTGTGGCAACCCGTCCGTGTCGCAGGCATCTCCCAGGTTGCGCAGTCCGCCTCCCCCGGTGCGCGGCGGCCGGGAAGCGCCCGAAGACCGCAACCCAGGAGATGCGCCGTCCGTGGCCGGAAGTCGACCATGGCCCGGGCGAGCCGACCGCGGCCGCCGGCACCAGACGGCGAAGGGATGACGGACGTGCCTGGTCCGGACAGGTGGGATCTACTGGTCAGGCGGGACGACCTCACGGCGGCCGAAGTACGCCCGGCCCCGTCGACTCCGCTGCGGCCCGGCCAGGTCCGGCTGGCGGCGGAGAGGTTCGCGCTGACGGCGATCACCGCCACCTACGCGCGCCTCGGCGAGTCCGAGCTGCCGTTCTTCGACGCGTTCCCCGGCCCCGAGGGCCACGGCCGCGTCCCGACCTGGGGCTACGCCCGGGTCGAGGAGTCGCGGCACCCGGACGTCGCCGTGGGAACCCGCTGCTTCGGTTTCCTGCCCCTGTCGACGCACGTCACGCTCACCGTCTCGCCGGCGGCCGGCGGGTTCGCCGACACCGCCCCCGAGCGGGACTACCTGCACCCCTGGTACCGCCGGTACCTCCTCGCCGGGGAGCCCGACGCCCTGGACGACCACCGCGTCCTGCTGCGCCCCCTGTACCCCGCCTCGTTCGCCCTCGCCGAGTTCCTCGGCCGCGAGGCCGCCCCCGGGACCGTGCTGATCACCAGCGCCTCCAGCAAGACCGCTCTGGGGCTGGCCGCCCTGCTCGCCGGCCGGGAGGACGTCACCACCATCGGCGTCACCGCGTCCCGCAACCTGGAGTTCGTGCGGGGGCTCGGCCACTACGACCGCCTCGTCACCTACGACGGACTGCCCGGCGCCGAGGTGCCCGGGTCCGCCGTCCTGGTCGACTTCACCGGCCAGGCGGAGCGGCTGTTCCGCGTGTACGAGCGGTTCGGCGCCGTGCTCGAGGACGCGCTGCTCGTCGGCTACACGCACCCCGGCGCGCAGATCGAGCCGCCTCCCGGGCTGACCGACCCCGAGCCGTGGATCTTCTTCACCCCCTCCGAGGAGGAGCGGCTCGTCGAGAAGGAGGGCGAGGAGTCCTACCGGGCCCGGTACCGCCTGGCCGAGGAGCGCTTCGTCCGGGACGCGCCGTCGTGGCTCGCCGTCGACCGGCTCGGCGGCCCCGAGGCGCTCGTCGGCGCCTACCGCTCGCTGATGGCCGGTGAGATCCCGGCACACACCGGCACAGTGGTCACCCCCCGCTGAGCCCCCCATCGTCGCCCACCCAGTCACCAACGGAGCGCTGCACCGTGACCCAGAGCCTCGACAGACCCGTCGCACCGGCCCGGCCGGCCCCCCCGGAGATCCCCCCGGCCCGGCCGGGCGCGCATCCCGCTCCCCGGAGCCGGCGGGGCTGGTTCGGCCGGTACTACACCGTCCCCCTGGCCGTGGCCACGGCCGCCTACCTGCTCTACCAGCTTCCCCCGTACCTCACGTTCGACCCGGCGCGGTCGGGCATCCCCATGCGGTTCCCGCTGCACTACGCCGTCCTCGCCGGGCACGTCCTGACCGGCACCGTGACGCTGGTCACGATGTGCCTCCAGCTGTGGCCGTGGCTGCGCCGGAACCACCCGGCCGTCCACCGCTGGAGCGGACGGCTGTACGTGTTCGCGGGTGCGCTGCCCTCCGCGGCGCTGGCACTCGTCATGTTTCCGTTCTCGTTCCCCTCGGGCAGCGTGGCCGTGCTGATGTCCGGCGTGATGTGGGCGGTGACGTCCGTGGTCGGCTGGATCCGGGCCCGGCAGGGCCGGTACGCCGAACACCGCCGCTGGATGCTCTACAGCTTCGCGATCGTGTGGGGGCAGACGGTCTGGGGCCTGGTCATCGGCCTGACCCTCTTCAGACTGCCGTTCGCCATCGACATCACCTACATCGCCGAGTCGGCCCGGTGGGTCGGCTGGGTCGGCAACCTCGTGCTCGTCCACTGGTGGCTGGAGCGGACCGCCCGGCACGGCCGGGACCTCGCGGAGGCCGGCCGCCGTCCCTGAGGGGCGCGGCCACCGGGCCGGGCGTCCACCGCTCACGGCGCCGAGCACCCCGGGGCGACGTCGCCCCGGAACAGCCCGGAGGGGTCGACCCGCGACCGCACCCGGTCGACGGCGCGGACGTCGTCGGCGCCGAGGTGGCCCTGGGGCTGCTCCGGGGTCGCCACGAACGTGGGTGCGGTCCGCCCGGTGTCCCAGGGGGACAGGGCCCGCCGGACCAGGGCGCAGTGGTCGCGTATCCGCTTCTCGCCGGCGGCGTCCCAGGGCACTCCCGCCCCCGAGTACGCGTAGCGGGCGTCGATGCGCCCCAGCGCGCCCGAGGCCGGCGTGCCGCGGGACAGCGCACCGCCGAGCTGCCGCAGCTCGGCGACGGTGAGGGCCTGGTCGGCCCGGCCGGCGGTCACGCGCAGGAACTCGGCGACGCCCTCCTCGCCCAGCTCCTCCAGGAGCAGGTGGTCGCCCAGGACGGGGACGGGCTCGGGCGGGTCCATGTGGGTGTCCGGCACGGCCGCGGGGCCGGCCTCGTGCCAGGTGTCGACCAGCGGGTCGGCCACCTCGCGCAGCGGCGTGAGGAGTTCCTCGCACATCCGCCGGGCCGCGGCGAGGTCGTCCCCGTGCGGGGCGACGACCACGCCGTCCAGGCACACGACCGTCCCGGCCGTCAGGGCGGCGGGGAGCTCCGGCAGTTTCGGCAGGTTCATCACCCGGACCGACGTGGTCGCCTCCGAAGGGGCGTCCAGGGTCCACCGCTGCCACCGCGCCAGCAGCCGGGCGGCGTGCTCGGCGGGCCAGAAGGCCGCGCCGGTGATCACCCCGGCCACGGGGAACAGCGCGATCTCGACGGCGGTGACCACGCCGAAGCCTCCCCCGCCGCCGCGGACCGCCCAGAACAGGTCGGGGTCGTGCTCGGCGTCGACCCGGCGCAGTTCCCCGTCGGCGGTCACGAGCTCGACCGCCAGGACGCTGTTGGCCGCGAGGCCGGTGTACCGGGCGTACATGCTCAGGCCCCCGTTGAGGAGGTAGCCCACGGCTCCCACGGTGGGCGACGAGCCGTGCGCCGCGGCCAGCCCGTACGGGGCCGCGGCGTCGACCACCTCCCCCCAGCGGGTGCCCGCCGGCACGCGTGCCACCCGGCGCCGCGCGTCGATCCCGACGCCGCCCTCCAGGGCCGTGCGGATCAGCAGCGAGTCCTCCATGGGGCGGGCCGTGGCCGAGGCGTGCCCGGTGGCGTGCACCCGGACGCCCAGGCCCTCCGCGCGCGCCCGGGCGATCGCGTCCCGGACG
This sequence comes from Streptomyces glaucosporus, assembly GCF_039533345.1. Classification (NCBI taxonomy): domain Bacteria; kingdom Bacillati; phylum Actinomycetota; class Actinomycetes; order Kitasatosporales; family Streptomycetaceae; genus Streptomyces; species Streptomyces glaucosporus. The sequence continues at coordinate 37,868 of NZ_BAAATJ010000022.1, forward strand.
TCCCGGACGGAGCGCGCGGTCACGGCGGCCGCCGGATTCAGCGGAGCGAACAGGTTGAAGACCCGGGTGGGGTCCCCGTCTCCGGGGGTCCCGTGCGTCCCGGTTCCCACCGGGCGCTCGCCGAGCGTGGTCATGGCGGGTTTCCTCCCGTGCTTCAGGGGTCCGGGCCGCCGCGCCCCGGCGCCGTCCCCCGGCCCCGCGCGGGGCGCGGCGCGGGCAGTCCCGTGCGCGGGTCCGGGCCGTGCGGGCGGGCAGAACGGCTAGGCCGTGCGCACGGCCGTGATCAGGACGGTGGAGCCGACGCCGGACTCGTCCCGGATCTCCAGGCCCGCGTCCGCGAGCCACTTCCTGAGGTCCTCGAGCTCGAACAGGAGCATGCCCGCGGGCCGGCTGGGGAAGTGGTGGGAGCTCTGGAAGTAGCGGTCGACGGGGTCGTCGGCCCAGCGGAAGGTCATCAGGGTGAACGTGCCTCCCGGCTTGAGGCAGCGGCCCACCTCGGCGATGGCCACGTCCGCCTGCTCGGGGAACGCCTGCAGGGCGTTCCAGCAGTTCACCGCCCCCAGGGTGGCGTCCCCGAAGGGCAGGTCGAGCGCGCTGGCGATCACGGCCGGCACGTCGGGCAGGCGCCTGCGCAGCGTGTTGAGCATGGGCAGGCCCAGGTCCAGGGCGATCAGCCGGTCGGCCCCGACCGCCTGCTCCAAAACGGCCGTCCAGCGCCCGGCGCCCGCCGCGAGGTCGAGCACGGGACCGTCCACGGGACGGGTGCGGGCGAGCAGGTACGCGTCCTCGTCGGCCGGGGTGAGGGCGTCGTCCCAGTTCAGGCCCGATATCCGGAGGAACGCGGGGCGCAGGACGGACTCGTAGTACACGCCCATGCTGGGCATGGCCGCGAGCTTCTGCAGCAGGTCCGCCGTGTCGTCCTCGTCCGTCGCCCGGGAGCCGGTCGCCCCGCCCGACAGGTCCAGCATGCCCCGGGCGAACGGGAAGGGGGTGGAGCACTCGCCGCAGCGGACGCCGCCGCCGGCGAAGTCGAGCCGGCCGCGGCAGGAGGGGCAGCGCAGCGCGTCGGCGTGCCGGGCGAACGCGTCGGCGCCGGGGCCGGAGGGCTCCCCGGCGGCGGCCCCGGCCGGCGGGGCCGGGTACGACGTCTCCAGGGCCGCGCCGTGGCGAACGGCCCAGTACGCCTTCATGCCGGAGTAGGCCAGCACGGTGCGGGTGTCGTTGTTCCAGTTGGCCGTGATCTGCTCGGGGGTCAGTCCCCGGATCTGCCCGCGGTCGAAGTCCCGCTCGTCCTCGTCGAGGTACCACGCGGCGGGAGAGGGCCAGCACCGCCCGAGGTCGGGGTCGGCCGGGTCCAGGCCGCGCAGGGACCGCTCCAGGCGCGTGAGGTCCTCCTTGCCGACCGCGAGGCTCTCGTCGGCGGCCGCCGCCAGGATCCGCTCGCGGTCGCCGGGGAAGTGCGACAGCAGGTACAGCAGGGCGGTCGTCAGGGGCGTGCCGGCGCCGCTTCGGCGGAGCAGCTCCAGGTACCGGTCCAGTCCCCGGCGCACGGCCGCCAGCACCGGGCCGTCCGTGGCCGGGTGCTCGGACTCGGCGAGCAGGCCCAGCAGGACGGCCAGGTATCCCCTGCGCCGGTCGTCGGCCGAGTCCATCAGCTCCACCAGCGCGGGTACGGCGCGCACCGCCGCGCCCCGCGGGGCGTCCTCGCCCCACACGGCGCCGGCGAGACGGAGGAACTCCGCGTCGAGCCGGTCCTCCGGGGCCTTCGCGAAGGCGTCCAGGAGGCCGGTGTCCAGGGGACCGGCGGGGGCCGGGGCCGTCGTCCGGGTGGTCATGTGCGGGTCCTGCCTTTCGGAGAGTCGGGTGGGTGCGGGCGCCGGGGCCCGCCGCGGCGCCCGCGGGCCGCCCGGCGGGCGCGCCGGGTCCCCGGCCCGCCGTCCGGTTCCCGGGCCCGTGCCGCGCGGTCCGCCACCGTCCCGGGCCTCCCGGGGCGGTCGGCGAGGGGGCGGCGCGGGAGGACGGCCCGCCGGGCCGGGAGCGGACGGCGGCGCGCCGCCGTGCGGGACGGCGCGGGCCGTGGGGCCCGCCCGGCAGGGCGGCCCGGGTCGGTGACGGCGGCCGCGTCCAGCCCCCTGGCCGGCTGGGAGACCAGCTTCGGCGCAGCCGTCGCGCGCTGCATCTCGCGGATTGCGGTGTTGACCGGGGAGGGCCGGCCCTCCCCGGGGACTCCCCCTGGCACGCGAGCCGATGCGGCGGGGGCGCGGCGGACCGTACGGTCCGCCGCGCCCCCGCCGCATCGGCTCGGATCAGGCGTTCGCCAGGTGGTCCCCCAGGCAGTCGAAGAAGCTGTTCCAGCCGTCCCGGGCCTCGTCGGCCTTGTCGGCCTCCAGCCGGCTGATCTGCTGGAACGACAGCTCCGTCTTGCCGTCGCGGTCGGTGAAGGTGACCGTGGTCAGCTCGTCGGTCCCCTCCTCGTCCGAGGTCTCCTCGTCGTTGAGGTCGATCGTGCTGAACACCAGGCGCTCGTTCTCCACCACCTCGTGGTAGACGCCGGCGAAGGGGAACTCGCCGATGCCCTCGGCGGCCATCGTGGCCTTCCACTCCCCGCCCACGCGGACGTCGAGGGACACCGTGGACGGGTCGGTGGTGAAGCCGCGGGGGCCCCACCACTGGGCGAAGCGCTCCGGGTCGGTCCACGCCCGGTACACCTCCGCGCGCGGCGCGTCGAAGACGCGGGTGATGGTGATCTGGTTCAGGGACGTCGTGTCGGTCATGGTGGCTGTGGCCTTCCGGCGGTCGCAGGGAGGGAGCTGTCCGGGTCGGGATCCGGCCGGGTCAGCCCTCCTCGGGGGCGTCGAACAGCGGCCGGACCTCGACGCCGCCGTCGTGCACGGGGACGAACCTGGCGATCTCCAGGGCGTGCTCGATGTCCCTGGCCTCCAGCACGAACGTGCCGCCGATGGAGTGCTTGCCCTCGGCGAACGGGCCGTCGGTGACGGCGCCGGCGCGCACGGCCTTCGCGGTTCCCGCCGGCTGGAGGGCCAGACCGTTGAGGATCTTCCCGCCGAGTTCCTCCACCTTGCCGGGGAAGGCCTCGTGGGCGTCGAGAAGCTCCTGGGGGGCGTTGTCCCACCCGCCGGGGATCTCCGCCTCGTAGATGAAGACCGCGTACTGAGCCATGACGGCTCTCCTTCCTGCCTGTGTCTCGCGTCGTGGCGCGCACCCGCGGCGGGAGCGGGCCCGCGCCCGCGTGGTGTCGCCCCGTCCACCCTTCCGCACCGCCCCCCGCGGCCTCATCTCCCAGATTGCTCTCTGTGCGAGGGGATCCCGCCGACCGGGCGCGTCGCGGGCCGGAGCGCAATCCCGGAGATGCGCCGGGCCGGGGGCCGCCGCGACGCTGACCGCATGAGTGACTTCGCGAACAAGACGTACTTCATCACCGGCGGCGGCAGCGGCATCGGTCTCGCCACGGCCCGCCTCCTCCTCGACGAGGGCGCGAACGTGGTGATCGCCGGCCGCAGCGCCGAGCGGCTCGACACGGCCGCCAAGGAACTCGACGGCGGCGACCGCGTGCTGGCCGTGACCGCGGACGTGTCGCGCCCGGCGGAGCTGGAGAGCGCCGTCGAGCAGGTGCGGCGGCGTTTCGGCACGCTGCACGGGGTGTTCGCCAACGCGGGCGTCAGCCTCAACGCGCGCACCGCCGACGTGACCGAGGCGGACTTCGACCAGGTGGTCGGCACCAACTTCAAGGGGGCGTTCTTCACCGTCCAGAAGGCGCTGCCCCTGCTGGCCGAGGGCTCCTCCGTGGTGCTCAACGCCTCCTGGCTGGTGCACCGGGGCATGGGCCCGGGCTCGGTGTACGCGGCGAGCAAGGCCGCCGTCCTCAACCTTCCCCGCACCCTCGCCCCGGACCTGGCCGAGCGCGGCATCCGGGTCAACGCCGTCACCCCGGGCCACATCCGGACCGAGATGTTCGACACCGTCGCGCCGGTCGAGGAGGTCCGGGAGTTCTTCCGCGGCCAGGTGGCCCTGGGCGCCCTGGGCACCCCGCGGGACGTCGCCGAGACGGTGCTGTTCCTGCTGTCGCCGCGGTCGGCGTACATCACCGGCCAGGAATTCGTCGTGGACGGCGGTCTGACCGGTTCCGTCCCGGCCTGACCGGCCTGACCGGCCGCCCGTGCCGCACCGCCCGCCGTACCGGGCGGCGGGCTCCGCCCGGCGGCCCCCCGTTCCCGTTCGCACCACCGGAGCACACCCGACCCCGTCCACGAGCACCTGTTGGGAGACTTGCCTTGAAGATCGGCCTTGCCCTCGCGGACTACTCCTGGGAAGGCGGGGCGCCGCGGATGGCGGAGACCCTCGCGGCGCTGTCCCGCTCCGCCGACGACGCCGGCTTCGACACCATCGGCGTCGCCGACCACGTGTGGCAGGGGCCTCACCTGGGCGGCCCCGAGCAGCCCATGCTGGAGTGCTTCACCACTCTGGCGACCGTCGCCGCCCACACCCGCCGCATCCGCGTCATGCCGCTGGTGGCGGGGGTGCACTTCCGCGCGCCCGGACTGCTGGCCAAAACGGTGACCACCCTCAACGTCCTCTCCGGCGGCCGGGCCGACCTCGGCATCGGCGCCGGCTGGTACGAGGAGGAGGCGCTCGGCCTCGGCATCGGCTTCCCCCCGCTGGGCGAGCGCTTCGACCGGCTGGAGGAGGCCGTCCGCGTCTGCCTGAGCATGTGGGAGGGCGAGCGGGGCGCCGAGAAGCCCTTCGACGGCCCGTACCACCGGCTGGAGCGGCCCCTGAACGTCCCCCAGAACCTCGCGCGCCCGAGGATCGTGATCGGCGGCGGCGGCGAGAAGCGGACCCTGCGGCTGGTCGCCCGCTACGCGGACGCCTGCAACCTCTACCCGGGTCCGGAGCTGCCCGGGAAGCTGGAGGTGCTGCGGCGGCACTGCGAGGCGGAGGGCCGGGACTACGACTCGGTGGAGAAGACCTGCATCATGCCCTTCACGGTGGCCGACCGGGCCTCGGCCGACGAGCTGGCCGAGACGCTGCGCGGGCTCGGGGAGCTCGGTGTGCAGCGGGTGATCGGCATCCTGGAGGGGGCCGGTCAGCTGCGGCAGGTCGACCTGATCGGTGAGCGGGTCCTGGACGCCGTCGCGGACGTGTGACCCCCCGTCCGCGCGGAGCGCCTCGGCCCGCTCGCGCCGGTGCCCGGCCCCGCTCGGCGGGGCCGGGCACCGGCGTTCTCCGGAAGGGGGTCAGTCGGGCAGCCGGACGGACAGGGCGTGGCGGAACACGTCCCGCGGGTCGTAGCGCTTCTTGACCTGCTGGAGCCGCGGGTAGTTGTCCTTGTAGTAGAGCGTGTGCCACGGCACGCCGGAGGTGTTCAGCTCCGGGTCCGCCAGGTCGGTGTCGGCGTAGTTGATGTACGAGCCGTCGTTGGCGTCGTTCGGCACCGGGACGCCGCCGGTGTCGGCGTACACGTCGCGGTACATGGCGCGCAGCAGCCCGATGTTGGTCTCGTCCTCCGACTCGTCCGCCCACACCGACATGTAGGCGGCCTTCAGGATCGAGTCGCGCTGCGCGGTCGCCGTGGCGTGCGGGGCGACCGTGTTCACCCTGCCGCCGTACCCGATGAGGATCAGCTGCGCCGGGTTGCGCTCCCCCGTGGTCAGGTGCCGGTACAGGGTGGCTGTCTGACGCTCCGAGTAGCCCTTGCGCAGGTATGCCGCCTTGATCTTGATGCGGCGTGTGAACGGGTCGCCCGGGTCCCCCCAGCCCGGGTAGGCGGAGCAGTACAGCCAGGGCCTGACCTGCTGGCCGCTGAGCACCGGGGCCACGCCGACGCCGGCGGCGACCTCGTCGAAGAACGCCGTCATCAGCTTGCCGGCGCCGGGGACGTCGTCGTCGATGTGCGCGCCCACGGTCAGCCCGAAGCCCGAGCGGTGCGTGGCGTGGAGGAAGCCCGCCAGCGGCGCGTACGGGGAGTCGGCGCCGCTGTTGCGCTCGAACCAGGAGCCGAAGTTGCGCTGGATGGCGGTGAACGCCTCCTCGGTCATCGTCTCCCAGGACCAGACGACCGAGCCGCTGCGCCACCGGCCGGGGGCCTTGGGCAGCAGTTCCGCCGGGTCCTGCGAGTCGGCGCCCGGCGCCCGCATCCAGTAGCGGGTCACCACGCCGAAGGTGCCGCCGCCGCCTCCGGTGTGCGCCCACCACAGGTCGCGGTGCGGGTCGTCGTCCTCGCGGGTGGCGACCACCGTCCTGGCGACGCCGTCCTCGCCGACGACCACGACCTCCACCGCGTACAGGTAGTCGACCACCGCGCCCAGACTCCGCGACAGGGGACCGTAGCCGCCGCCCACGATGTGGCCGCCGACGCCGACCTCGGGGCACTCGCCGGCCGGGATGGTCACCCCCCAGCCCTTGAACAGCGTCCGGTAGACGTGGCCGAGGGTCGCCCCCGCCTCGATGGCGAAGGCGCGCCGCTCGCTGTCGTAGCGGACGTCCGTCATCTCCGACATGTCCAGGAGGACCTCGATCCCGTTGGCGGTGAAGTCCTCGAAGCCGTGCCCGCCGCTGCGCACGGCGATCCGCCTGCCGGCCGCGACGGCCTCGGTCACCGCGGCCGCCACCTCCTCGGCCGTGGTGACCACGCGGACGTAGTCGGGCCGTGCGGGGAAGCGGTGGTTGGTGCCCAGGACCATGCTCGGGTACCGGGGGTCGCCGGCGGCGATCGTGCTCGCTCCAAAGGCCGGGGTGTCCGTCTGGGTCACGTCTTTCCTCCCTCGGGGGCCGGCGGCCCCGCGGGCACGCCGTGCCGGTTCGCTGCTGGGCCGTCACCAGCCTGGGGGAGTCCGGCCGGTGGTGTCTTCTTCCGCCGTGCTGTTCACGTGTGCTGTTCACGCGTGCTGTCCACGGCAGGGGCGCCGCCGTCCGCGGGGTGTCCCGGCGTTGCCGGGCCCGTCTGTCGGCGGCAGTCGGTAGGGTGCCGTCCCGTGCGGGGCGGCCGGGCCGGACGGGCCCCGCGCGGAACGACGACGGCCGCGGGGACGCCGTCCAGGCTCCGTCCCGCGGTCGGCGGTCCGGCCCCGTCACCCCCGGACTCCGAGAGAAAGCAACCCGTGCGCAAGTTCAAGCTTCAGGTTCAGACCAGCGTCGACGGCTACATGGGCGGCCCGAACGGCGAGATGGACTGGATGACGCTGCCGTGGACCGACGACATCGGCGGCTACGTCAACGCGCTCACCGAATCGGTGGACTGCATCGTGCTGGGCCGCAGGCTAGCCGAGGGGTTCATCCCGCACTGGGCGGCCAGCCCCGAGGGGGAGGACCAGGCGTCCATCGACTGGATGAACGGCACGCCCAAGGTCGTGGTCTCCAACACCCTCGCCGAGTCGCCCTGGGAGAACGCCGTCGTCGCCGGCGGCGACCTCGCCGAGATCGTGCACAAGCTCAAGGCCCAGCCGGGCGGGGACATGATCGCCTACGGCGGCGGCACGCTCGTCTCCAGCCTGATCGCCGGGGACCTGCTGGACGAACTCCACCTGTTCGTCAACCCGACCTCGATCGGCGGCGGCATGCCCGTGTTCCCCCGCGACACCCGCCGGCGGTTCCGCCTCGTCTCCGTGCGGCCGTTCGACTGCGGGATCACCGCGCTGCACCTCGAACCGCAGCGCTCCTGACGACGACGGCGGCGGCGCGGACGGTGCGGGTGGCGCGGGCGGTGCCGTCCGCGCCGTCCGCGCCGTCCGCTCAGATGCGCACCGCCAGGCAGTCGGGGGTCTCGGGCCCGGTGCCCAGCGCGTAGGCGTTGTAGTCGTCCAGCAGCTCCTGGGCGCGGACCTGGGCGCGCGCGAACCGCTCCCGGGGGTCGGCGCCGCCCGACAGGACGTCCTCCATGGCCTCCATCATCACGATCTGGATGGCGTGGAACCCGCCGAGCACCGCCCCGTGCGCCTCCGGCGGGCCGCTGCGGAGCCCGAGCTGCTCCCCGGTCGCCCGGTGGTGCGGGTGCAGGTCGAACCAGCCCTCCTCCTCCAGGAGGGCGATCGCCCCGTGGGTCGCGGGGGCCGAACCGCTGGCCTTGTGCCACTCGGCGGCGGCGCGGGGGCTGTTGAGGTACTGCATGAAGGCCAGCGCGCCGTCGCGGGTGGCTTCGTCGAGGCCGTCGGCCAGCCACAGCGAGTCCCCTCCGATCCAGTTCCCGGCGCAGGGCAGGCCGCCGTTGCGGGGCAGGACGCCCACCTCGATGTCGAAGCCGGCCCCGGCGGCCGCGCGCACCATGTAGTTGGCGTCGAAGGAGGAGCTGAACCGCAGGGCCACCTCCTGGTCGGCGAAGGCCTTGAAGGTGCCCGCCCAGTCCTCCGGCACGCCCGTGTGGAGGTAGTGGCCGTTCCGGTGCAGGTCCCGCCACCAGGCGACGTAGTCCATGAGCGCGTCGGAGGTGAGGTCGATCGTCGTGGCCCGGCCGTGCCGCCCGTTTCCGGCGTCGGTGAGCAGCGCGCCCTGCTGGGCCAGCGCGTGCTGCATGAACTTGCCGTCCACCGGCCAGGCGATGGCGTGCCGCGGGCCGTCCGCGAGCCGGGAGACGGCCTCGCACACGGCCGTGGTCTCCTGCCAGGTCCGCGGGACCGACGCGACCCCCGCCGCGCGCAGGACGGTCGTGTTGGCGTACAGCAGCATCGTCGACAGGGTCAGCGGCATCGTCGCGAAGTCGCCGTCGACGGTGTAGTACTCGCGCACGCCCGGCAGGAAGTCGCCGAGGACGACGGGCTCGCCGAGGATCTCCGTGCGGCCGGCGACGGCCTTCTCCACGGAGGTGAACAGCGGCCTGCCGTCCCGGGCGCGGGCGTCCCGTGCCAGCTGGGACGCCCCGGCGTAGTAGGTGGCGATCGCCGGGGCGGCGCCCCGGGCGGCGGCTTCGGCGACCGCCCGCGGGAGTTCCTCGTAGGAGAACCCGCGGATGTCGATCCGGTACCCGGGGTGCGCCTTCTCGAATTCCCGGGCGCGTTCGCGGATCGGCTCCAGGAAGCCGGGGAACGGGAACTCGGAGAGCCAGGCCTCGATGACGACCTCTCCGTCCTGGGTGCCGGCGTGCATGGGTCCTCCAGTCGTGGGAACGGGTCGTGGCGGCAGGTCCGTCAGGCGGCCGGGGGGAGCGCGGCCCGCCGCGGGGCGGCGTCCGTGTCCGGCTCCTCGCCGCCGGGCGCCGGGGCGGGGGCCACGGACACCGGGACCCCGTTGAAGACGGCGTTGCCGGAGAGCGGGTCGACGACGGAGTCGTCGGTGAGGGCGTTGGCGTTCACCCCCGGGTGGCGGGCGGCGGTGCGCTGCGGCGACCCGGCGTGCCCCCAGCCGTGGGGCAGGCTGACGACGCCCGGCATGATGCGGTCGCTCGGCTCGACGGGGACGACGAGGTCGCCCGTGGCCGAGGCGACCCGCGCGTGGGTCCCCAGGCCCAGCCGGGCCACGTCGTCGGGGTGGACGTGGAGCGTGCACCGGTTGCTGCCCCCGACGAGCGCCGGGACGTTGTGCAGCCAGCTGTTGTTGGAGCGCAGCTGGCGGCGGCCGATCAGGAGCATCGGCGGCACGGGCGCGGCCAGCCGCTCGCGCAGGCGGGCGATCTCCCCGTCCAGCTCGGCCGGGGCCAGCCGCACCAGGCCGGACTCGGTGCCGAGCACCTCCCCGAGGCGCGGTTCCAGCGGCCCCAGGTCGATGCCGTTCGGGTGCTTGCGCAGTTCGGCGAGCGACAGCCCGTACGGGCCCAGCCGCAGCATCGCGTCGAGCATCAGCTCCGGACCGCTGTCGCCGTCGAGCAGGGCCCGCGCCTCGGCGACCTCCATGCCCTCGAAGGGGGAGCCGGGGATCCGCACCCCGGCCTCCAGCAGTTCGCCGACGACGGCCTCGTCCAGCCGGGCGGGATCGGCGTCGGCGCCCTCGCCCGCGGCGATCAGGGCGAGGCGGGCCATGATCTCCGCCTCGGAGAGCTGCCCCGGTTCCAGCGGCAGGACCGGCGGGGAGAACCGGGTGTAGTTGCGCACGGTGACCGTCAGCAGCAGCAGGTCGTAGTGGGGCATCTGCATCATCCGCGGCGGCGGCAGGATGACGTCGGCGTGGCGGGTCGTCTCGTTCAGGTAGGGGTCGACGCAGACCATGAAGTCCAGACCGCTCAGGGCGCGTCCCAGCCGCGGGCCGTTGGGCGCCGACAGGACGAGGTTGCCGGCCACCGAGACCAGCGCCCTGACCTGCCCCTCGCCCGGGGTCTCGATCTCGTCGACGAGGGTCGCCACGGGCAGTTCGCCGAGCGCCTCGGGAAGCCCGCGGACCCGGCTGCGCCAGCGGCCCGAGGTGAAGGGCCGCGGGCCCCAGGGCACCTCCATGGTGGCGGGCCGGGTGAACATGACGCCGCCGGGGCGGTCGAGGTTGCCGGTCAGGACGTTGACCGCGTCGACGAGGTACTGGGTCAGGGTGCCGAAGTCGGCGGTGCAGGTGCCCACACGGGTGTAGACGGCCGCGGTGGGCGCGGCCGCCAGGTCGCGCGCCAGCCGGACGATCGTCCCGGCCGGGACGCCGCAGACCTCCGCCACCGCCTCCGGGGCGAACGGGGCCGCGTGCTCCCGCAGCCGCTCCAGGCCCTCGGCCCCCACCCGCAGCGTGACGAGGTCCTCGGCGAACAGCGTGTGCACGATCGCCATCAGCAGCAGGGCGTCGGTGCCGGGCCGCACGGGGACGTGCTCGTCGGCGAGGTCCGCGGTGCGGGTGCGGCGCGGGTCGACGACGACGATCCGGCCGCCGCGCCGGCGCAGCGCCCTGAGCCGTCCGGGGAAGTCCGGGGCGGCGCACAGCGAGCCGTGCGACTCGGCCGGGTTGGCGCCGATCACCAGCAGGTGGTCGGTGCGGTCCAGGTCCGGCACGGGGATGGCCATCGCGTTGCCGAACATCAGCCCGCAGGCCACCTGCTTGGGCATCTGGTCGATGCTGCCGGCGCTGTAGAGGTTGGTGGTGCCCAGGGCCTGGGAGAGCGGCCCCCGGTAGAAGATGCCGGCCATGGTGTGGAAGGTGGGGTTGCCGAAGTACGCGGCGACGGCCTGCCGCCCGTACCCGTCGATGACCCCGGTCAGGCCCTCCTCGACCCTCCGGAACGCCTCCTCCCAGCTCACCTCGCGCCACTGGTCGCCGGTGCGGACCATCGGCGCCCGCAGCCGGTCGGGGTCCTCGTCGATCCGGCCCAGGCTCGCCCCCTTGGGGCAGACGTAGCCCTTGGAGAAGGGGTCGTCCCCGTCGCCCCGGACGCCGAGGACCCGGCCGTCGTCGCCGAGCTCGATCCGCAGGCCGCAGACGGCGTCGCAGATGGGGCAGGTGCGGTGCGCGGTTCTCAACGGGACTCCCCTGGATCGTCGAAGGACAAGATCCGCACGCCCGGCCGGACCGGGCCGTCCGACGGTTCCACGGGACGCCTTTCGCCGGCATCTTCCCGTGTGCTGTGTTGCCGTCCCCGCGGGCCGGGCGTTCCGCAATCGAGGAGATGCCCCCGGGGCGGGCGGATGCCACGCTGCGGACCATGGCCGTGGGCCAGGGCCGCGGCGCGGCGGAACACGGACGGTGTCCCTGCGGCGCGGTTTCATCCGAGGCAAAGGAATCCGCTCTGCAATGAAGGCCACCGCGAGTGCTCCCGAGACGACCGCCTCCCCGGTGCCCGAGCCCGGCCTGACCCCCGACGAGGTCGTGGCCCGGGCCGAGGCCATCGCCCACGATCTGGTCGGCCGCCAGGCCGAGACGGAGCAGCGCGGCTTCTACGCCGAGGACACCCACGAGCGGTTCCGCCGGGCGGGCTTCTACCGCATCCTGGTCCCCCGGCGCTACGGCGGCTACGAGTTCGGCGTCGAGACCTTCATGCGCGTGGTCGTCGCCCTCGCCAGGGGGTGCCCCTCGACGGGCTGGATGTACTGCCTGGGCGCGGCCCACGCGCACGCGGTGGCCACGCTGTTCGGCGAGCGGGCGCAGGCGGAGATCTTCGCGGGCGGCGACTTCGTCTGCCCCGCCACGGTCGCGCCGAGCGGCACCGGCGTACGCGCCCCCGACGGGGGGTGGACGGTCAGCGGCACCTGGCGCTACTGCTCCGGCTCGCCCTACGCCACGCACTTCATGGGCCACGCCCTCGTCGACGACGGGGACGGGGAGGGACGGCCTCTGCTGTTCGTCGCACCGCGCAGCGAGTTCACCCGGCTCGACGACTGGGGCGGGCAGCTGGGCCTGCGGGGCAGCGGCTCGCACGGCGTCCGGATCGAGAACGGCCGCATCCCGGCCCACTTCGCCCTCGACACCCACCTCAGCCAGGTGAACGTCACCGGCGGCACGCCGGGCCGGGCCCTGCACGGCAACCCGATGTACGGCGGCGGCCCCCTGAGCTTCATGATCCTGGAGGACGCGGCGCTCGCGGTCGGCATGGCCAAGGGCGCGCTCGACGCCTACGAGGAGCTGATGCGGTCGCGCCGGACGCTGTTCCCGCCCGTGGTCACCCGCACCGAGGACCCCGACTTCCAGTACTGGTACGGCGAGGCCGCCGGGCTCGTCCACTCCGCGGAGGCGAGCCTGCTGGGGGCGGTCCGGCAGTGGGAGGAGATCTCCGCCCGGGGGCCGGAGCACGTCACGCCCGAGCGGGAGCTGCGGATCGCCTCGGTCTGCCGCGAGGCGGTGCGGATGAGCTGGCGCGCCGTCGAGAGGTACCTGTTCCCCACCGCCGGCTCCAGCGCGATACGCCACGGCGAGCGCATGGAACGCGTCTGGCGCGACATGTCCATGCAGCAGAGCCACGCGGGCATCGCCGTGTTCCTGTTCACCGCGGCGAACCGCGAGCTGTCGCGCGCGTACTTCGGCACCGGCGACGCCGGCCGCTGAGGCGCCGGGGACTTCCCCGATCCGGTCCGAGGCGGCACGGCGGCGGCCGGGCAGCACGCCAGGAGATGCGCCGTGCCCGGGACCGGCGCGACGATCGGCGCACCTGGAACCGGTCACCGGTTTCCATCCCAGTCACTGATTCCCATCCCATCCCATACCGGGAGATCCGAGGAGGTACCCGTGTCGGGTGACAAGACCGGTACTCGGGCGGTGGTCCTCGGCGGAAGCATCGCCGGCCTGTTCGCGGCCAGGGTGCTCGCCGATGCCTACGACGAAGTGCTCATCGTGGACCGCGACGTGCTGACCGGGGTGGAGGGGCCGCGGAAGCACTGCCCCCAGGGCCGCCACATCAACGGTCTGCTGGCCCGCGGGCAGCTGGCCATGGAGGAGCTGTACCCGGGCATCACCCAGGAGATCTTCGACGACGGTGTCCCGACCGGTGACCTGGCCGGCCACGTGCGCTGGTACTTCAACGGCAAACGGCTCAAGCAGCAGGTCGCCGGGCTGACCTGTGTGGCCGCCAGCCGTCCGATGCTGGAGAAGCACATACGCCGCCGGACCGCCGCCCTGCCGAACGTGTCCTTCCGCGAGCAGCACGACATCCTGGGGCTGGTCACCACGGCGGACCGGGGGCGGGTCACCGGGGTGCGCGTCCAGTCCCTGACCGGCGGCGCCTCCGAGGAGACCGTCGAGGCGGACCTGGTGGTCGACGCGACGGGCCGCGGTTCGCGCACCCCCGTCTGGCTGGAGGAGCTCGGCTACCCGCGCGTCCCCGAGGAGCGCAAGAAGATCGGACTCGGCTACGTCACCCAGCACTACAAGCTCCTGGCCGACCCGTACGACGGCGACCTGTCCATCAACCCGGTGGCCTTCCCCGAGGTGCCCCGGGGCGCCATCTTCACCAAGACCGACGGCGGCCGGGTGGAGCTGACCACGTACGGGCTGCTCGGCGACCACCCCCCGACCGACCAGGAGGGCCTGTACGCCTGGGTGAAGTCGCTGGCCGTCCCCGACATCCACGACGCGCTGCAGAACGCCGTCCCCCTGGACGAGCCGGTCGCCTTCCGCTTCCCGACCACCCTGCGGCGCCGCTACGAGGACATGGACCGGTTCCCCCAGGGCCTGCTGGTCACCGGGGACGCGGTCACCACGTTCAACCCCGTCTACGCCCAGGGCATGACGGTCGCCGCGCTCGGCGCCCTCACCATCCGCGACCACCTGCACACCGGTGCGGCGCCGGTCCCGGCGCAGTACTTCCGCGACCTCGCCCGGGACGTGATCGACCCCGCCTGGGAGATGACCAACACCGTCGACCTCACCTTCCCCGGCGTGCAGGGCGAACGCACCCCGCAGGTGAGGGCGGCCCAGGTCTTCCTGAAGCTGGTGCAGAAGGCGGCGACCCGTGACGGCAAGGTCACCGCCGCCTACATGCGCGGCGCCGGCCTGGTCGACAAGCCCGACGCCATGAAGCGCCCGGCGTTCGTCGCACGCGTGCTGTGGAACGTGGTGTGCGGCGCGGTCGGGGAGAGGCTCCGCTCCCGGCCCGGACCCCGGCCCGGCGCCCGGCCCGGCCCGGGCACCGCGTCCGCGGCCCCCGCCGGCTCCCGCAGCGAAGACCTGGTGTCCGCGGGCTGACCCCGCGGGCCGGAGACGAGACGAAGGGAGCGGACGTGACGGAGACGGCCCAGGTGTGCCGGGCCTACGCCGTGGCCGGCGGCCTCGACACGCGGGCGCTGCGCGCCGCCTGGCGCGAGGCCACCGCCCGGTACGCGGCGCCCGGCCGCGGTCCCTTCGGGTTCGCGGACCTCGGCGGGGTCCCGGACCCGGGACCGTGGGAGAGCGCCGGCCGCCTGTGGGCCGACCCGGACCTCCTCTCCTTCCCCGCGGCGTGCGGGCCGGCCGCCCGGCTCGTCGTCGCGCGGCCGGCCGGCGGCGCGCACCTGGTGATGCTCGCGGTGAACCGCGCCTTCGCCGCCCGCCACTCCCTGGCCTCCCTGGTCGGCGGCCTCGGCGCGGCCTACGCGGCCGTGGGCGCGGGCCGGTCCGGGGAGTTCGCCGGCGCGGACTTCGACTGGTCCGCCGACCTGTCCCCCTCCCTGGGGGCACTGTGCTCCCGGGAGGGCGCGGCGCCCCCCGACGTCCTGCTGGCGGCGTACTGCTGCCTGGTGGGCAGGCACACCGGCGAGGACCGGCCGACCGTGGGGGTGCCGGGTCCGGACGGCGGCCACCGGGTGGTCCGCGCCGACCTGTCCGGGCGTCCCTCGTTCCGCGAGCTGGTCGTCCGCACGGCGGCGGCGCGGCGGGCCGGCGCGGCCGCGGACCGGGCCGCGCGGTACGACGCGCTGCTCTCCGTGGAGAGCCCCGCCGAACCCGTGCTCGGGCTGACCGGCGCCCGGGTGCACCGGCTGCGGACCGACGACGGCGTGCCCGACGCGGACCTCGCGCTCACCGTCCGGTGCTCCGCCTCCCTCCTCGCCGGCCGCCTGGAGTACCGCACCGCCCCCTTCGACGCGGCGGCGGCCTCCGGCACGCTCGGCCAGCTCCGCACGCTGCTGCGCGCCGCGCTGGACGCCCCGGGCACGCCGGTGGACGCGCTGCCGCTGGAGACGCCCGGGCAGCTCCGTGCCGCAGCCCGGGAGGCCGACCGGACCGCGGCGGGCGCGTGGAGCGGCAGACCGGTCCACGACCGGGTCCGCGCGGTCGCGCGCACCCGCCCGGACGCCCTGGCGATCGACGGGGGCGGGGCAGGCGTCACCTACCGGGAGCTGTGCGAGGAGGCCGGGGCCGTCGCGCGCGGGCTGCGCGCGCTCGGCGTCGCGGAGGGGGAGCCGGTGGCGCTGCTCCTGCCGAACGGCCCCCGCCGGGCCGCCGCGCTGCTCGGCGCGTTCCGGGCCGGCGCCCACGCGGTGTGCGTGGGCACCGCCCTGTCCGGGGACCGCGGCAGGGCCGTCCTGTCGGACCTGCGTCCGCGCTGCCTGCTGGCGGCCTCGCCGGCCGGCGACTCGCCGCTGGTCTCCTGGTTCCGCGGGGAACTGGGCGGCCACGTCCTCGACCTGGACGTCCCGCGGGACGTCCTGCCGGACCCGGAATCCCCCGACCGGGCGGCCCCCGGCGCGGGCGGCTCCGCTCCGCCCGCGCCGGACGGGCCGGGGGAGGCCGGTCCGGCCGACCGCTGGGCCTACATCGCGTACACGTCGGGCTCCACGGGACTGCCCAAGGGGATCCCGCAGACCCACCGCACCCTCGGCCAGTTCGTGGAGTGGTTCGCCGCCGAGTTCGGCATGGGGCCGGGGTCCCGGGTGGCCCAGTGGTCCGCGCCCGGCTACGACGCCGGCCTCGTGGAGCTGTTCGCCGCGCTGACCGCCGGGGCGACCCTCTGCCCGGTCCCGGACCGGATCAGGGCGCATCCGGGGAAGCTGGCCGACTGGCTCCGGACGGAGCGGATCACGCACCTGCAGACGGTCCCCAGCTTCGCCCGGCAGCTGCTCGCGGCGGTCCGGGACGCGGGCCCGCGCCGCCCGTCCTCGCTGAACCACCTGCTGCTGGCGGGCGAGGCGCTCCCCGGGGAACTGGCCGGAGACCTGCGGGAGGCCCTGCCCGGCGTCCGGCTGGTCAACCTCTACGGCGCCACCGAGACGATCCTGGCGACCTGGCACGAGGTGGACGGCCCCGTCCGCGGCGCCGTGCCGATCGGCCGCCCCATCCCCGGGCGCCAGGTGCTCGTGCTCGACGAGCACGGCCGGCCCTGCCCGGCCGGCGTCACGGGCCGCATCGTCGTGTGCGGTCCCCACGTCACGCCCGGCTACGTGGGGACGGACCGCCCCGGGGACGCCTTCCGGCCCCTGGCGGGCCCTCCAGAGTCCGGTGTGGCCGGCGGCCCCTGCCACCGCACCGGAGACCTGGGGCGCAGGCGGTGGGACGGGCTGCTGGAGTTCGCGGGACGCGGCGACAGCAGGGTCAAGATCCTCGGCACCCGCCTGGAGCTCACCGACATCGAGACGGCGCTCGTCGCCGACGAGACGGTCGCCGACTGCGCCGTGGTCGCGTGCCCCGGAGCGGACGGGCTGGTGACGCGGCTGGTCGCGTACGTGGTGCCGCGCCGCTCGCCGGACCGCGGGCCGGCGAGCGGCGCGAGGGCCTGGCGGGCCGGGCTGCGCCGGTGGTTCGGCAGGGCCCTGCCCCCCGTGTCGTTCGTGACGGTCGAGGAACTGCCCCGCAACCCCGGGGGGAAGGTCGACCGGCGGGCACTGGCGGACCTCGCCCCGTCCCCGCACTGAGCACCTCACCGGCACCCACGATCCGCTGCCTCTGTCCACATACCTACCGATCCCACGATGGGGTGAATGCCGTGACCATGCTGGAGACCAACGTCCCGACCGGCTCAGAGGGCCTGGGCGTCGACATCGACGGCGAGCACCTGGACATCCCGGCCGTGCGCCGGGTCGCCGAGGACCTGGCCCCGGTGTCCGTGCCCCCGCAGGTCCTGGCCAAGGCGGCGAGGAGCCGCCGGCAGTTCGAGGACATCGTCCACGACGGCGCCCCCGTCTACGGCGTCACGACCGGCTACGGCGAGATGATCTACATGCTGGTCGACAAGTCCAGGGAGGTGGAGCTCCAGACCAACCTGGTGCGCAGCCACAGCGCCGGGGTCGGCCCGCTGTTCGCCCAGGACGAGGCCCGCGCCATCGTCACCGCCCGGCTGAACGCGCTCTCCAAGGGCTACTCGGCCGTCCGGCCCGAGCTGCTCGAACGCCTGGCCCTCTACCTCAACCTCGGCATCACCCCGGCCATCCCGGAGATCGGGTCGCTCGGCGCCAGCGGCGACCTCGCGCCCCTCTCCCACATCGCGAGCACGCTGATCGGCGAGGGCTACGTCCTGCACGACGGCAAACGGGTCCCGACGGGCCAGGTGCTGCGCGAGAAGGGCATCGAGCCGCTGCAGCTCCGCTTCAAGGAGGGCCTCGCGCTCATCAACGGCACCTCGGCCATGACGGGCCTGGGCTCCCTGGTCGTCGGCCGCGCCCTCGACCAGGTGCGGCAGGCCGAGATCATCACCGCGCTGGTCCTGGAGGCGCTGCGCGGCTCGACGAGCCCCTTCCAGCCCGAGGGCCACGACATCGCCCGGCCGCACCAGGGGCAGATCGACACCGCCGCCAACATGCGGGCGCTGCTGCGCGGCAGCGGCCTGGTCCTCCGGCACTCCGACCTGCGCCGCCAGGCGGAGGCCCAGCGCACCGGCGACAGCGTCTCGCGCACCGAGGTGTACCTGCAGAAGGCGTACACGCTGCGCGCCATCCCGCAGGTGGTCGGAGCCGTGCGGGACACCCTCTACCACGCGGTGCGGAAGCTGGAGACCGAGCTGAACTCCTCCAACGACAATCCGCTGTTCTTCGAGGGCGAGGAGGTGTTCCACGGCGCGAACTTCCACGGCCAGCCGATCGCCTTCGCCATGGACTTCGTCACCCTCGCCCTCACCCAGCTGGGGGTGTTCTCCGAGCGCCGCACCAACCGGCTGCTCAACCGCCACCTCAGCGACGGCCTCCCGGAGTTCCTCGTCGCCGGCGACCCCGGCCTCAACAGCGGGTTCGCCGGCGCCCAGTACCCGGCGACCGCGCTGGTCGCCGAGAACCGCACCATCGGCCCGGCCAGCACCCAGAGCGTCCCCTCCAACGGCGACAACCAGGACGTGGTCAGCATGGGCCTGATCGCGGCCCGCAACGCCCGCCGCGTGCTGTCGAACAACACCCGCATCCTCGCGGTGGAGTTCCTCGCCGCCGCCCAGGCGGTCGACCTGTCCGGCCGCCGCGACCGGCTCGGCCCGGCCGGCCGGGCCGCGTACGACATGATCCGGTCGCTGGTGCCCACGCTCGACCGCGACCGCTACATGGCGGACGACATCGAGCTGGTGGCCGCCGCGCTCGCGCGCGGCGAGTTCCTGGAGGCCGCCGACCGGGCCGGCGCCGTGCTGGTCTGACCCCCGCCCCCGCCCCGCCGGAACCCGGCGGGCCGCACCGCCGCGGCGCCGCCGGGTTCCGGCGGCGCCCGACCCCGACGAGACCTGGGACGGACCCATGCGTATTCCGCTCTCCTTCAACCAAGAGTTCCTGTGCCTGTTCGACCAAGGGGACGGGGAGGGCCCCTTCGGACCGCTGTACAACATCGTCGGCGGCTGGAGACTGGCCGGGAAGGTCGACCCGGCCGCCCTGCAGGACGCGCTGGACGACGTCGTGGCGCGCCACGAGGCCCTGCGCACGACCGTCGTGCGCACCCCGGGCGACCGGCGCCAGGAGATCCTCCCGCCCTCGCCCGTCTCCCTGACGGTCCGGGAGATGCCCGAGCCGGACCGCGCCGCGCGCGACCGCCGCGCGGAGGAGCTGCTCATCGAGCTGGAGGGCGGGCACTACGGCGTGGACCGGCTGCCGCTGCTGCACGCGGTGCTGGGCCGGTTCGACGAGGACGACGCCGTGCTCGTCCTCGTCGCCCACCACACCGCGGCCGACGAGGTCTCCATGCAGCTGATCATCCGCGACCTCGGTGTCCTGTACGCCAGGCGGTGCGGGCACGAGGTCGCCGAGCTGCCCGAGGCGGTCCAGTTCCGGGACTTCGCCGTCTGGGAGCGGGAGCGCTACGCCCCCACCGCGCGGGTCGGGGCGCGGGACCACTGGCGGGAGCGGCTGGCCGGGGCGAGGATCACCGGCGTCCCCACGGACCACCCGAAGTCCGCCGGGCTGGAGAAGACGACCGCGGTGCACCGCTTCCTGGTGGGCCGGGAGCCGACCTCGGCGGCCCTGGCGCTCGCCCGGGAGACGCGCAGCTCGGCCTTCATGGTGCTGCTCGCCGCGTACAAGGTCTTCCTCAACGGCCTGGTCGGCGCCACCGACGTCGTCGTGCCGACGATGGCCTCGGGCCGCGGCCCCGCCAGGTTCCAGAACACCGTCGGCGCGTTCTTCAACTTCGTCCCGCTGCGCACGGACATCGCCGGCGCGGCCACCTTCCGCGAGGTGGTGGAGCGCACCCGCGCGACCTGCCTGAAGGCGTACGGCAACCCCCTGCCGTTCAGCCAGATCGCCGCCGAGGCGCCGGAGCTGGCGGCCTCCTTCGGCGCGGACGACCTGGGCGTCGTCGCGTTCCAGGTGTTCCAGTTCCCCGCCCTGGACGGCATGGAGGCGGGCGACGTGAGGATCTCCGAGATCCGCCGCCGCCTGCTGTCCCAGCCCGTGAGCACGGACGTCCCGGACGGCGTGCTGTTCCAGCTGGACATCGACCCCGCCTCCGGCGAGATGCTCGGCCACGTGGGGTACAACACCAACCTGTTCCGCGAGGCGACCATGCGGGAGTTCGCCGCCGGGTTCGCCGGCGTGCTGGACCGGACCGTGATGACCCCCGACGCACCCCTGTCCCTGTCCTGACCCGCCCCTCCCCGGGACAGGACGCGCGGGTCCGCCCCCCTTCCCTCCCGGAAGGGGGGCGGACCCGCGCGTCCTGCGCGCCGGCGGTCAGCCGTCCGACAGCGCGGCCCGGGCCGCGGAGCGCAGGCCGTCGAACGAGGAGAGGTCGGGCACGGTCCAGCCGTCCAGGTCGTACTCGGACAGGCACCGTTCGGCGAACTCCTTGTAGGCGTCGACCTGCCCCGAGAGGGTCTGGGAGAGCAGCAGCTCCGCCCGCGTGTTCTCGTGGTTGCCGGCGTAGTTGCGCTCGTACAGCTCGTGCCGGCCGCCGAACTCGGTGCCGACCGCGTCCCAGAGCAGCTTCATCACCTTGACGCGGTCGACCGCCTCCGTCCCGCCCGATCCGCGCAGGAACTTGTCGAGGTACGGGCGCACGTCCGGATTCCTGAAGTCCTCCGCGCTGGAGTTGACGTACACCAGGCCGCTGGCGACGTCCTGCTGCACGATCTCCTTGACGCGGGGGTAGCCGATCTGCATGAACCACCGGTAGGCCATGCTGTACTGCGGATTGGGCAGCAGCGCCCCGTTCTTCCATTCGACGGGATTGCGCGCGGCGGCGTCCGAGAGCCCCCAGAAGAGATTCCGCCAGGCCAGCACCTCGCCGATCCTGGTCTGCACGCCCCGGAAGTCCTTGGTGCCGGTGATCTCCAGCGCCTTGATCAGGAGCCCGGCGATGAATTCGAGCTTCACCGCCAGGCGGGTGCAGCCGTGGAAGGTGAAACGCTCCACGAATCCGGAGCGGCCGGGGAACATCTGCACCTTGCCCAGGTGGCCGTAGACGAAGACGTTCTCCCAGGGAATGAGGACTTTGTCCAGGACGAGAATGGTGTCGTTCTCGTCCAGCCGGGACGACAGCGGATAGTCGAAGGGGCTGCCCATGGTGGCCGCCGTGGCGGTGTAGGAAGGGCGGCAGATCAGCTTCATTCCCGGCGCGTCCATGGGAATGGTGGCGATCAGGGCGAATTCGCGCTTCTTGACCGGCAGGCCGAAGTGGGCGATGAAGTTGTAGTGGGACAGGGCGGAGCCGGTGGCCACCACCTTGGCGCCGCTGACCACCAGCCCCGCGTCGGTCTCCTTCTCCGCGTGGACGAAGACGTCCTCCACCTCGTCCGGGGACCGGTCCCGGTCGACGGGCGGGTGGACGATGGCGTGGTTCCAGAAGAGCACCTTCTCCTGCGACTCCCGGTACCAGCGGAGGGCGTTCTCGCCGTAGGGGGCGTAGTAGTCGGCGTTGGCGCCCAGGGTCCCCAGGAACGACGCCTTGTAGTCGGGGCTGCGCCCCATCCACCCGTAGCTCATGCGCGCCCATTCCGCGATGGCCCGCTGGTCGGCCACCAGGTCCTCGACGCTGCGCGGGGTGGTGAAGAAGCTGTGCGTGTACCCGTCGCCGCCCGTGTCCGTCGGCCTGGTGAGGACACCGCGCCGCTCTGGGTCGTGCAGTGCGTCGTACAGCCGTGCCGTCATGCGGACGGGGTTGCGGAAGGCGGGGTGCGAGGTGACGTCCTTGACCCGTTCGCCGTACAGGTACACCTCCCGGCCGTCCCGCAGGCTCTCCACGTACTCGTCGCCCGTCAGGGGGCGGGTCCTGCGCCGCTCACCGGCGGGGCCGGCGGTTCCGGCAGGGGCGTCCTGACGCTCCGTCATCGGTTTTCTTCCCTCTTCCTCTTCCACCGGGCGCGTTCAGCGGCATACCGCGCTCTCATGGTCGCAGGAGCGTCCGGAAAAGGGCTTCTCCCAGGATGCGGCGTCGAAATCGGAAAGCCGGCCCCGCGGCGCGTTCCGCAATCCAGGAGATGCGCCCCCCGTCACGGAATGTCAGCGTTCTGCGTGAACATCACGGACGGCCATTTTCCGGCCTCCGGGACGGGACGTCTTATCCAGGAGGACATGGTGCTGACGACGGCCGGCGTTCCCACTCGGGAACAGATTGTCCGTCGGGCCTCCGAGCTGGTGCCGATTCTGCGGAAGCACGCGGCATGGTCGGAGGAGAACCGGCGTATTCACAGCGACGCGATCGAGGCCCTGGCCGACGCCGGGGTCTTCCGTATGCGGGCGCCGGCCCGCTTCGGCGGGTACGAGAGCGACACCCGCACACTGGTCGACGTCGCCGCCGAGCTGGGCCGCGCCGACGGCTCCACGGGCTGGACCGCCTCGGTGTACTGGATCCCCACCTGGATGGCCGGCCTGTTCCCCGACCACGTCCAGGACGAGGTCTTCTCCACCCCCGACGTCCGCGTCTGCGGCACCCTGAGCCCGAGCGCGACGGCCACCCCCGTCGACGGCGGCGTCGTGGTCAACGGCAAGTGGGGCTTCATCAGCGGCGCCCTGCACGCCCACTGGCAGGTCGTCGTCGCCGTCCGGACCTCGCCGGACGGCGAGCCCGTGCCGGTCATGGCCCTGGTCCCGCTCTCGGACCTCAGGATCGTGGACGACTGGCACACCTCGGGGCTCAAGGGCACCGGCAGCGTCAGCACCGTCGCCGAGAACGTCTTCGTCCCCGCCGACCGGGTCCTGCCGCTCGGCGTCGTCGTGCAGGGGCAGGGCGGTGTGTCGGGCGCGAACGCCGGGTCGGCGATGTACCGCGCCCCGCTGCTGCCGGTCGCCGCCGCGTCCTCGGTCGGCGCGGTGCTCGGCATGGCGCGCGCCGCCTTCGAGGCGTTCATGGAGCGGCTGCCCCAGCGCAGGATCACGTACACGGACTACGGGAGCCAGGCCGAGGCCCCGCTGACCCACCACCAGGTGGCCGAGGCCGCCCTGAAGATCGATCAGGCCGAGTTCCACGCCCACCGCCTGGCCGGTCTCGTCGACGCCAGGAACGAGCAGGCCTCGGAGTGGAGCATCGAGGAGCGGGTGCGCGCGCGTGCCGACATGGGCGCGGTCTGCCGCCTGGCGAAGGAGGCCGTGGAGGTCCTCGCCTCGGCCAGCGGCGGCTCCTCGATCTACAGCGGCGTGGCGATCCAGCGCATCGCCCGGGACGTCCAGGCCGTCAACCTGCATGCGCTGATGCACCCGAACACGAACGCCGAGCTGTACGGGCGCGTCCTGTGCGGCCTGCCGCCCAACACGCTCTACGTCTGACCCGCCCGGAAGGACCCCGGGAACCAGTTGACGGGAAGAAGAGAGGGAACGTCATGACCGTATCACCGCCGGCCGCGGCCGACGCCGCCGTCTCCGAGGCCGACAGGGAGGCCGTCGCCGCGCTTCCCGCCCGCATCGTCGCCGCCTGGGCGGAGCACGACGCGGCGGCCTTCGCGCGGGTCTTCACCGAGGAGGGCACGATGGTCCTGCCCGGTGTCTACCGTGACGGCCGCGAGCAGATCGAGTCCTTCATGGCCGCGGCGTTCCAGGGGCCGTACAAGGGCACCCGGGTCGTCGGCACGCCGCTGACGCTCAAGTTCTTCCGCCCCGACGCGGCCATCATCGTCACCCAGGGCGGTGTCCTGGGGCCGGGCGAGTCCACCGTCTCCGACGCGCGGGCCGTGCGCGCCACCTGGGTGGCCGCCAAGCAGGAGGACGGCCGGTGGTACCTGGCCGCCTACCAGAACAGCCCGCGCGACAGCGCCTGATCCACCGCGCGGCACGGCGAAGCGGCGCCCCCGGATCCCGACGGGATCCGGGGGCGCCGCTTCGCCGTGCCGGTCAGCCGACCGCGGCCGGCACGGGGGCGGTCAGCCGCACCGGCAGGGCGCGGTGGCCGTTCATGATGAAGGTCGGCAGCGGCTGGAGCTCGTCCGCCGGAACGGCCAGGGAGAGGTCGGGGAAGCGCTCGAACAGGGAGGACAGGCCCACCGTCGCCACCAGGCGGGCGATGCCGGCGCCCATGCAGTAGTGGGGGCCGTGGCCGAAGGACAGGTGCTCCTTGTCCTGCCGGGTGACGTCGAAGCGGTCGGCGGTCTCCCCGTGCAGCTTCGGGTCGCGGCCGACGGCGCTGTAGTTGACGAGGATCGGGTCGCCCTTGGGGATCGTCACGCCGTCCAGTTCGATGTCCTCGACCGCATAGCGCAGCGGCAGGTGGGCGAGCGGGGACTCCACGCGGAGCGTCTCGTCGATCACGTCGTCCCACGAGGCGCGCCCGGAGAGGACCAGCTCCAGCTGCTCGGGGTGGGTGAGCAGAGCGGTGATGGCGTTGTCGAAGAAGTTGATGGTGGTCTCGGATCCGGCGCCGAGGATCGCGAAGATGGTGTCGCACAGCTCCGCCTCGGACAGCCGCGAGCCGTCCTCGTCCCGGGCGGCGATCAGGTCGCTGGTGATGTCCTCGCCGGGGTTCGCCCGCTTCTCGGCCACCAGCTGCTCCATGGCTCCGCGCCAGTTGCGGAGCACGGCCTGGGCCTGCTCGGGGGTGACGGTGGTGTCCACCATCATGTCGATGACCTCGGCCGTCGCGACGCGCGCCTCCTCGGACATGCCGATCAGCTCGGCGACGAGCATGGCGGGCAGCGGGTAGGCGAAGTGTTTCCGCAGGTCCACCACCTCGCCCGGCTCCACGGTCTCGAGGGAGGCCAGCAGCCCGTTGGTGAGCCGTTCGACGAGCGGCCGGTAGGTCTCGGTGCGGCGTGGGGTGAAGGCCTTGCCGACGAGCCGGCGGAGCCGGACGTGGTCCTTGCCGTACGCGGTGACCATGTTGTCCATCGCGACCCAGCTGATCATCTCCCAGTCCGGGCGTATCCGTCCCTCGATGAAGTCCGGCCAGTGGTTGCGGGCGCTCTTGGTGACCTTGGGGTCGCTCAGCACCTTGCGCACGGTGGCGTAGTCGTTGATCGACCACGCGAGGACCCCGCCGGGGAGTTCCACCCGGACGGCGACACCGCGGGATCGCAGGGCGGCGGCTTCGGCGTGGATGTCCCGGCCCGTGGTGTCGAGTGTGTGGGCGACGGGGCAGCGCTGCGGCATGGGTTTCTCCCGTGATGACGTGTGTCTGCGAATCGTTCGGCGGGCGCGGGTTCCTCCGGCGCACGCGTGCCCGGGCGCCGGCGGCGGGGGTGGCGGCGCCCGGGCACGCGCGGCGGACTACCGAGCGGTGGCGGCGGCGGTCCGGACGGGCTCCGGGCCGCCGTCCTCCAGGACGGTGTAGGGGTCCTCCATCTCGTACCAGCCCAGCCCCGGGGGGCAGCGGTCGTAGCCGAGCAGCCGCCGCACCTCCTCGGGGTAGGCGAGCACGGCCTCCCTCGGCACCGCGAGGTACTGGTTCTCCTCCTGGCGGAGGTTGCCCAGGTCGAGGGCGATGGTCAGTCCGGTGCGCGGGGTGTCGGTGGTGTTGCTGCCGCCGCCGTGGTAGACCCCGCCGAGCCAGATCAGGGCCGAGCCGGCCCGCATCTCGGTGGGAACGGCCTCCTCGACGTGCGGGGCCCGCTCGTCGTCCCAGTGGTGGCTGCCCGGGATGACCATGGTGCCGCCGTTGTCCGCGGTGAAGTCGCTCATGGCCAGCATCAGCTGCACCCGGCTGGTCGGGCCGGGGTGGCGGCGCAGGTGCAGCGCGTCGTCCCGGTGCAGGGGCTGTCTGCCCTGGCCCTTGTGGATCTGGATGGCCTGCGTGCCGCTGATCTGGATGGTCGGCACCAGTTCGGTGCGGGACCGGCCGATCCAGACGTGGACCGGCTTCTGCATGATCCGGCGCGCGGCGCCGAGATACAGGGGGTGGGTCACCACCGGGGTGAGTCTGGCGGTGCGGGCGAAGATCGAGGAGACCCGCCGGGTGCGTGTGCCGTTGTACCAGTCACCGCTGTAGTCGCGGGCGTCGAGGTGCGGACCCAGGTCCTCCCACAGCCCTTCGAGGGTTCCGGCGTCGGCGAGGTCCTCGACGATCACCGCCCCGTCCCGCTCGAGGATCTCCACCACCTCGTCGAGATCCGCGTCGGGCCCGAACCGCTGCAGCCCCGTCATCGCGCTTCACCTTCCTCCGCTCCGTCATGGGACTCGTGCCGGTGGTCGTCGTCCTCAGCCGTCGCGGGAGACGCCGGACCGGGCGGTGACGAGGCGGTGGAGGGAGTCCAGGTCGGGGTCCTCCTCGAAGATGTCGCCGACCTCGATCTGCACGCCGAGCTCCTCCTCGATGCGCGACACCATGCGGGTGGCGGATATCGACTCGCCCCCCGCCTCGAAGAACGTGGCGTTCCTCAGGTCGGCGGGGAGTTCCCCGAGGGTCTCCGTCCAGATCCTCTCCAGCATCTTCGTGACCGTCGTCACGTCCGCGCTCATGTGCGGTCCTCCCTCTGCGGTCGAGCCCCACCGGGCATGTGGTGGCAGCTTCACACCGGGGTCCCGGCAGGGCATCTCCTGGATTGCGGGACCGCCGGGGCGGCGGCGCCCGTCCCGTCCGGGTCCGGTTCCAGGAGGATCGCGCCGCACAGGACGACGAGTTCGCGGACGGCGGCCACGGCCTCGGGCGGGACGGTGGGCCAGGGGTTGAGGATCCACGGCCGGCCGGCGAGCGGGCCGCCGCCCGCGGCGGCGCGCCCCTGCCCGTGCGCCAGGAGGCGGCCGGGGACGTATCCGTTCAGGTCGCAGCCGCGCAGGAGGGCCTCCTCCCGGACCAGGACCGCGTCCTTCCCGCCGTCCTCCCCGCCGTCGGTCACGGTGGTGTAGGCACGGCCCAGTCCCAGGAGCTGGGCCGTGTACAGCACCTCCGCGGCCGTGGACGGCGGGGCGGCGACGACGACGGCGTCGGCGGGCGGGGCGCCCCGGGTGAGCGGGACGCCGGCGCCGGCCCCGGCGGCCCTCTCCACCGCCCGGGGGTCGGGGTCCGCGAGGAGGACGCGGACCCCGGCTCCGGTCAGGGCGAGGGCGACGGAGGTGCCGGCCGGCCCGCAGCCGATCACTGCGGCGCTGCGGATGCGCGTGCTGGTCATGGCCTCTCCCGGTGGGCTTGCGGTGGGCTCGTGGTGGCTCGTGGTGGGCTTCTGGCGGGGCCCCGGCGGGCTCCGGGCGGGTTTCCGGCGGGTGCGGGCGGACGGCGGGGGGCCCCGCGCCCCGGGGGGCCGGTCACTCGTGGCACCGGTTTGCGAACTGGCCGGGGGTGCGGCCCTCCCCGGCGGGGCCCCGGTAGGCCTGGGCGATGTCCAGCCAGCGGTCGGCCTCCTCGCCGACGGCGGTCAGGGCGAGGTCGTCGCGGTGGCGGCGGCGGGTCACCAGGAGGCAGAAGTCGTGGACGGGGCCGGTGATCCGCTGGGCGGCGTCCTCCGGGCCGAAGGCGAGCAGTTCGCCGGCGGGCGAGGTGAGTTCGAAGCGGAAGGGCTCGTCCGGCGGTGTCAGGCCGCGGGCCAGGTAGCCGAAGTCGCGGGTCAGGACGGCGAACCGGGCCAGGTGGCGCAGCCGTTCGGTGGGCTCCCGGCGCACGCCGAGGGTGTCGGCGATGTCCTGTCCGTGGCCGAAGAGCTCCATGATCCCGGCGGAGGCGAGGACGGCCGGCGGCAGCGGGTTGACCAGCCAGGGCACCACCGCGTCCTCCGGTACGGCGGCCAGGGCCTCGATCGAGGCGTCGCCCTCGGCGCGGAAGCGGGCGAGGAGTTCCGCGGGCGGGAGGCCGTTGAACTGCCGCAGGGCGGCGTTGACGGCCCCGTCGAAGTTCTGCGCGGCCTGGGCCGCGATGCCCCTGAAGGTGTCCGGGTCGGCCGCGGCCGTCTTGGCCAGCCGGAAGATGAAGGTCAGATGGGCGACCTGGTCGGCGATGTTCCAGCCGGGGGCGGGGGTGGGCTTCCTCCAGTCCTCGCCGTCGAGGCCCCGCAGGATGTCCTCGACCTCGTCGATGTCGGCGGCCAGGGCCTTCAGCACGTCGTTCAGGGTGTCCATGGTCGGTCGGCTCCTTGTCCTTGGTTGGTCTCTTCATGCAACTCACTTGAGCTGCCAAGTTTTTTGATGCAACTCACTGGGCGTGCGCGGACGCCCGTCGGACCGTCAGGCGTTGGCGAGCGCCGGCAGCAGGGGCAGGACGCCCTTGCGGCCGCTCGTCTGGCCGTTGGGGGCCGGGGCGCCGTAGGTGACCTCGACGCCCCTGCGCCGGGCGGCCGCCACGATGCCGGGGACCGCGCGCTCGGCGACCGCCGCGATGGTCATCGCGGGGTTGACGGTGAGCGCGCCGGGGACGGCGGAGCCGTCGGTGACGAAGATGCCGGGGTGGCCGCGGAGTTCGTTGGTGTCGTCGAGCGCGGAGGTGTGCGGGTCGTCGCCCATCCGGCAGGAGGCCAGCGGGTGCACGGTGTAGGCGCCGACCAGGTCGTTGGTCCACGGCATCACCTTGGCCAGGCCGTCCTTCTCCAGGATCTCCTTCACGTCGGCGTCGGACTGCCGCCAGCCGCGCCAGGTGTTCTCCGTCGGCCGGTACGTCAGGTTCCCGCGGCCGAGCATCTGCTGGGAGATGCGGTGCGCGTTGCCGGTCGCGGGCGGCGGGCCGAAGACGCCCTCGTTGTCGTCCTCGGTCATGGAGAAGATGGTGAGCCAGGACTTCCAGTTCTTCAGGATCTCCTTCTTCTCCCGGCCGAACCAGGTGGGACCGGTGGCGTCGGGCGCCTGGGCGAGGATGGTCCCCAGGCCCGGCGGGAAGTACAGCTGCTCCAGGGAGTAGCGGGAGTACTCGGGCAGCGAGCCGTCGAGCCGGTCCCAGCTGGCCACGGTCGGACCCTTGCCGATCGCGTTGGCGCCGTAGGGCAGCTCCCCCTCGCCGCGGGAGAGCCCCAGCAGCTCGGCGACCTTGTCCTCGTTGAGGATCGCGGTGTTGAGGCGCTCGCCGTTGCCGGAGAAGTAGCGTCCGACCGCGTGCGGCATCCGGCCCAGGTGCGCCTCGCTGCGCTGCAGGATGACGGGGGTCGCGGCGGCGCCGGCCGCCATCACGACGATCTTCGCCTCGATCACGCCGGACCCGTTCTGCAGCCGGTAGTCCTCGTCGTGGACGATGTTGTAGTGGACCCGGTAGCCGCCCTCGGGCGTCCGCGTCAGGTACTGCACCTCGTGCAGGGGGCGGATCTCGGCGCCGTGGGCGAGGGCGGCCGGGAGGTAGTTGGCCGTGAGGGACTGCTTCGCCTCGAAGCGGCAGCCGGCCATCATGAAGTTGCAGCTGACGCACTTGGAGTTGTCGATCGCCGCGGCGAGCGGGTTGGCGGTGCGCCCGGCGCGGTCGCAGGCCGCCGCCCACAGCCCTCCGGCGTACGAGGCGTCCTCCCACCCCTGCTTGCTGACCGACAGGGACTCCTCGATCCGGTCGTACCACGGGTCGAGGGTGTCGCGGCTGATGGCCTTGGGCCACATGCGGCGGCCGATGCTGCCCTTGCGGTCGAAGACGAAGCGTGGCGCGCGGGGCATGGCCGCGAAGTACACGACGCTGCCGCCTCCGACGCAGTTGCCCCCCAGCACGCTCATGCCGTCGCCGACGACGAAGTCGAAGATCCGCGTGTAGGAGGAGCCGAGCTTGTAGTCGTGCTCGAACTCGTTGCTCTTCAGCCAGGGGCCGCGCTCCAGCACGGTCACCTTGGCTCCGCCGGCGGCCAGGTGGTAGGCGGCGATCGCGCCGCCGAATCCGCTGCCGATCACCAGGACGTCGGTGCGCTCGATGGTCTCGCTCATGCCGGGCTCCCTGAGGGTGTGGTGGTGGGGTGCAGTCGGGCGAGGCGGCGGCCGTATCCGGACCTGCCGAAGCGCCACAGGCCGTCCGCGTCGGGCTGGGTGATGCCCATGGCCCGGAGACCCGGGTGGCCGTCCCGCAGCGCGTCCGCGGTGTGCAGGTGCGCGGCCGAGTCGAAGGCCATGTTGCAGAAGAGGGACAGGAGCACCCAGAACTCCTTCTCGGGGTGGCCGGGACGGGTCAGCCGCGCGACCAGCTCCGTCCGGTGCTCGAACTCCAGGGCCACGAAGGGGGGCACGTCCGGGTCGAGCTCCAGGCCCGCCTCCCGGGCGTAGGACCTGGCGTGCTCGTTGACGCGCCGCGCCAGGTCGTCGAGGCCGTCGCTGATGCCGGTGGCGTCCCAGCGCAGCAGCTCGAGCGCCCCGGCGGCGACCGCCCCGCCGCCCGTGGCGGCGCCGGCGACGGCCCGGTCCCCGGGCCAGCGCTTCTCTCCCGGGACGATCGTGTCCGCGTAGGCCTCGAGGGTGAGCGACACGTCGTCCGCCGCGTCCGTCGTCCGCACGGCTGATCCTTCTCGCTGCAACTCGACCTCCGGTGGGTGAGTGGGGACTGCCTGCTGGCGTGAGAAGGAAGCTAGAGCTGCTGAGTCCTTTCAAACAACCATCGGTCTCCGTTCAGGAGAACACCGAGTTCCTTGAAGCAACTAGCCGGAGTCGAAGCGTCTCCCCGGCCGTGTGGACAAAAAAAAACGGTCGACCTCTATGCTTCTTCCGATGCGTTTCCCGTTCACGGCCGCAGCTCCCTTCGGAGAAACGGTCCGACAAGCCGAAAGGGCAGTTCGTTCACACTCTGGGGGGAAAGTTGGAAAGCACCGACAGAACCCTGGCACTGCCGTCCAACTTCACGCACAGGGTGCGGATCGAGGAGCTGCTGCCGGCTGACTCACCGCGCTTGAGCGGCGTCGACGAGACTCATGTGCACCGACTTGCCGAGATATACGCGACCCTGCCTCCCGTCCTGGTCCACCGCGCGACGATGCGGGTAATAGACGGAATGCACCGGATAGCGGCGGCGACCTTGAAGGGGCTTGAGCACGTCGAAGTGCAGTACTTCGACGGGGCCGAGAAGGACGCCTTTCTGCGGGCGGTCGCGGCCAACGTCTCCCACGGGCTGCCGCTGTCGATCGCGGACCGCAAGGCGGCGGCCCGGCGCATCTTCAGCACGCACCCGGACCTGTCGGACCGCGCCATCGCCGCCTGCGTCGGCCTGGACGCCAAGACCGTGGCCGCCGCGCGGCGTTCAACCGGGGATTCTCCCCGGTCGAACACACGTATCGGTTCCGACGGCAAGTCCCATCCCCTGGACCGCACGGCCGAGCGGATGCACGCCGCGCGGCTGATGACCAGCCGCCCGGACCTGCCGCTGCGGGCCATCGTCAGGGAGACCGGACTCTCCCTCGGCACCGCGCACGACGTGCGGCAACGACTGCTGCGGGGCGAGTCGCCGGTCCCCGCCGGCCGCAGACGGCAGCGCGGGGACGCCTCGCCGCCGCCGGGCCGCGGGACGGCCCCCGCCGGCGTGGACACCGCGGCGGCCCCCACGGGGAACACGCTCCGCGGCCCGCGCGAGCAGGCCGCGCCCGCGGGCGACTTCCCGGTCCTGGCCGGCCGGGCCCGCCTCTCCATGGAGACGCTGCGCAAACTCGCCCGCGACCCGTCGCTGCGCCACACGGAGTCGGGCCGCCACCTGCTGCGCTGGCTCCACACCCACTTCGTCGTGGACGACTCATGGCGCCAGCACACGGACGCCGTCCCGGCCCACTGCTCCGCCACCGTGGCGGAACTGGCCCTCCAGTGCTCCGGGAGCTGGAAGAGGTTCGCCGAGGAATTGTCCCGGCGGCTCCCCGACAAAGCGTCCGCCTCATAACCGCATGCACCTTCGAAGAGCCTAAACCGACCTTACTCAACGACAGGGGGAAACGGTGCCCACCGCTGCCATTGAGCACGCTGTCCGCCGGGTGATCGATGACATGCATGCCAATCTCGGGCAGGAACTGACCATCGACGACATGGCCCGCACCGCCATGTTCAGCAAGTTCCATTTCACCCGGGTGTTCAGAGACGTGACGGGCACGTCCCCGGGACGTTTCCTCTCAGCGCTGCGCCTGCAGGAGGCGAAGCGGCTGCTGCTGGACACCGATTTCAGCGTGGCCGACATCAGCAGCCAGGTCGGATACAGCAGCGTCGGCACCTTC
The DNA here is from genome assembly GCF_039533345.1 of Streptomyces glaucosporus. Classification (NCBI taxonomy): domain Bacteria; kingdom Bacillati; phylum Actinomycetota; class Actinomycetes; order Kitasatosporales; family Streptomycetaceae; genus Streptomyces; species Streptomyces glaucosporus. The sequence continues at coordinate 70,014 of NZ_BAAATJ010000022.1, forward strand.
AGTTCGCGTTTCAAATCCTGTGTGGGCGTCTCCCCGAGCATGTTCCGGGCGCTGGGCGGGTTCGTCCCCGAAATCGACGAGGAGGCGCCGCCGCCCTCCCAGGGCTCCTCCCGGCGCACCACCCTGCGCGGCCGGGTGCAGTTCCCCGAGGACCGCTCCCCCGGCTACTGCTTCGTCGGCCTCTTCCCCTCCCCGGTCCCCCAGGGCCGCCCGGTGCGCTGCACCGTCCTGGACGGCCCCGGACCCTTCGAACTGGCGGACATCCCCGACGGCACCTGGTACGTCCTGGTGCACTCCGTCCCGTACGGCCGGGAGCACCTGCCGGCGGGCACCGACGACGGGGACCTCGTCTCCGTCGGCCGGTACGGGCCGGTCACCGCGCACGCCGACACCCTGCTGATGCCGGCCGACATCTCCCTGCGCGCGCCGGACCCCCAGGACCCGCCGGTGCTGACCGCCCTCCTCGACATGCGCACGGCCGCGCTGGAGGCCGTGGCGGGCTGACCCTCCCGCCGGAACGCCGAAGGCCGGCCGCGGATCCCGTCCGCGGCCGGCCTTCGGCGTTCCGCCGCCCCGTCACCGCACCGTCCTGACCGTCATGGGCAGTCCGCCGCGCATCCGCAGGGAGAGCATGGGCTCCGCCACCGCCTCGTGCCCCGCCGCGGCGGACAGGTCCAAATCGCGGGTGACCAGCGCCGTGACGAAGACCGCCTCCATCATCCCCAGGCTGCTGCCGACGCAGAACCGGGGCCCGCCGCCGAAGGGGATGTAGGCGTACCGCGGCCGGCTGGAGCTTCGCGACGCGTCGAACCGCCCGGGGTCGAACCGCTCCGGGTCGTCCCAGAACTCCGGATGGCGGTGCAGCGTGTACGGGCAGACGAGCACGTCGGCCCCCGCCGACACCGCGTACCCGCCCACCTCGTCGGCCCGCCGGGCGACCCGGGGCAGGACCCACACCGGCGGATACAGCCGCATGGCCTCCTGCACCACCTGCGTGGTGTACGTCAGCTTGTGCAGGTCGTCGGCCTCGGGCACCCGGTCGCCCAGGACACCCCTGGCCTCCTCCCGCACCAGGTCGCGGACGCGCGGGTGCGCGGCCAGCAGGTGGAGGGCCCAGCCCAGGGTGCTCGCCGTGGTCTCGTGGCCGGCCAGCAGCAGCGTGACCAGCTCGTCCCGGAGCAGCCGGCGGCCGGTGCGGGGATCGGCGTGGCCGCGCGCGGCGAGGATCATCCGCGCCAGCGCGTCGTCGGCGCCGTCCCCGTCCCGCAGGCGCGAGGAGCGGTCGGCCACCAGGGCGTCGACGACCCGGGTCAGCTCCCGGCGCGCCGCGCGGAAGCGCCGCTGCGTGCGCAGCGGCAGCCACGAGGGCACCAGGCCCTGGGTGACCATGTCGAACATCGCCTGGTCCTGCACGGCCTCGAAGGCGTGCGCGATGGAGTCGTAGGGGTCCAGGTCGGTGTCGAGCAGGGTGCGCCCGAGCACCCCGAGGGTGAGGCCGGTGACCTCCCGCAGGACGTCGACCGGCCCCTCCCCCTCGCGGGCCCCCAGCGACGCGACGAGCCGGGCGGCCTCCTCCGCCACGGCCCCGGCCTGGGCGGTGATCCGGGCCGGCCTGAAGGCGGGCTGCACGTTCCTGCGCTGGGCGCGCCACAGGTCGCCCTCGCTGGTGAGCAGCCCGTCGCCCAGGACCCGCCGGGCCTGCACCAGGCCGATGCCCTTGTGGTAGTTGCCGGCGTTGTCGGCCAGGACGTGCTTGGCGTACTCCGGCCGGTTGAAGACGTACAGCTTCCTGGGCCCCATCGCCACCCGCACGGCGTCGCCCAGGGCGGCCGCGTCCCGCACCATCCCGAGCCGGTCCACGGCGAGTTTCCTGAGCAGCCCGGGCAGAGCCGTCAGGGGCGGCCCGGGCGGACGCGCGCTCATGCCGCCACCCCCTCCGGCTCGGGCGCCAGGTTCCGGAAACGGCCCCGGTGGAACAGCAGCACGTCCCGGCCCGGCAGGTCGTCCAGGCGGAGCACCTTCCCCAGGTAGATGGTGTGGTCGCCGCCGTCGTACGCCCGCCACTTCTCGCACTCGAAGTGCGCCGCGGCCCCGGCGATCAGAGGGGCGTCGCAGGTGCGGCCGGCCAGCCAGCCGACCGCGTCGAACTGGCCGGCGCCCATCGGCCGCGACCGGTCGGCGAAGTGCCGGGCCACCCCCTCCTGGCCGGCGCCCAGCACCGAGACCGAGAAGGTCCCGGAGCGGGCGAGGCTGCGGTGCATCACCGCGTCCTTGCCGACGCAGAGCAGGACCAGCGGGGGGTCCAGCGAGACGGAGGTGAAGGAGTTGGCCGTCATCCCCCGCGGGGCGTCGCCACCGACCGTCACCACGGTCACGCCGGTGGCGAACGCCCCGAAGGCCCGTCTCAGCCGCACCGGGTCGTCCGCCCGGACGCGTTCCGGCGGCGGCGCGGCCAGGGCGCTCACGCCGCCCTCCCGGCCAGCACCCGGGCCTGGGCGGCGTACGGCTCCAGCGCCCGGGCCAGGGCGTCGGGGATGAGCGACGGGACGGTGGCGGTGTTCGGGCCGCGCATGCACGCGATCCGCTGCCTGCCCCGGGCGACCAGCGTCTCCGCGCCGTCCCCGGCCACCTTGACGTAGTCGAAGGTGAACTCCAGCTGCGTCTGGCCCAGTTCGGACAGCCGCATCCGGATGGACAGCTCGTCGAAGGCGGTGATCTCGGCGAAGAACTCGCACTCCACCTTCAGCGTGAACAGCTTGAGGTCGTCCTGGACGTCGGCGAGGACGTCGGGGGCCTTCTCCTTGAGGAACAGCTCCCTGCACCGGCCCTGCCAGCGCAGGTAGTTCACGTAGTAGACGTTCCCGACCAGGTTGGTCTCCTCGAAACCGACGGTGTGCCGGTACTCGAAATAGTCCTGCGCCATCTCCTAGGACCGCCCTTCCAGACGAGGCTCTTCAGGTGTGAGGAACGCGAAGACGGCGGGCTCCAGCGCGTTGAGGAGCCCGGTGACGAAGGTGGCGATCCGCAGGTCGCCGGCGGCGAACACCACCCAGGCGTCCTTGCGCCGGGGCAGGACCGTCAGCGGCGCGCCCGCCGCGATCCCCGCCTTCCTCAGGCACTCGACGGCGCTCCACACCCGGGTGGCTGCGGTGTCCGGGGCCTCCCCCGTCTCCTTGGCGACCAGCTCCGCCACGGCCGCGTGCTCACCGAGCAGGCCCTCCCACTCGGCCTCGGGGCGCATGCAGACCGCCTCGATGTCGCAGGCCACCTCCGTGTCCGCCACGGCGCCGAGGGTGACCCCCAGGCCGTGCGCCGCCGACACGCACCGGCCGCCGTCGATCTCCGGGCGCCCGTCGGGGCGGTGGCGGACCGTCACCGGGGCCCCCAGGGTCCGGGAGGCCGCGGTCGCGGTGAACGCGCGGCGCTCGTCCACGGACCCGGCCGGTGCGTCGCCGTGCGGCTCGACCGTGACCGCGATGCGGGCGCCCAGCACGTCCTCCAGCGTCCGCTCCAGGTACGGGCCGAGCAGCGGGGCGACCCAGGGGCCGGACCCGTCGGTCTTGCGCACCGCGTGGAGGGTCAGGCCCTCCCAGCGCTCGACGACGGTTCCGTCGGCGTCGCGGACCGCGACGTCGTAGACGTAGGTGTCGCCGTCGCGGCTCCGCTCGACCGCGCAGTAGCGCAGCTCGTCCGGCACGTGCGGGCCCGCGCCGAGCGGGTGGATGCGCTCGACCCCCGAGGGCAGCAGGGTGGCGTCGGGGACGCACACCTGGTTGCCGTGCATCAGCGCGTCGCGCATGCCGGGGTCGGCCAGCAGCAGCTCGCCCGGGAGGAAGCCGGCGAACCAGCCCTCCGGCGGCCGTACCGCGACGTCGGCGTCGACGTGGCGCGCCGCGGCCCGGTGGAAGCGGCGCAGCCGCTGGAAGCGCGCGCCCTGGAAGAGGATGTTGCCGTACAGGTCGGCCGCCGGGTCCAGCGGGACCTCCGGGGTGCCGGCCGCGGTCTGCAGCGGCGGCCCGTCCGGTGCGGCGGCGCCGGAGTAGACCAGCCGGGCGCGGAAGTGCTCCGCGGCGAAGCCGGTGTCCTCGGCGTGGACCGCGACGTCGACGGTGTCGGCGCCGGTGACGGTCGCGGCGACGCGGATCGTGGTGCTGCCGTCCGGCGGGACCACGATGGGCCGCAGGAACCGGGCCCCCTCGATCACCGGCGTGCCGGTCCACCCGGTGGCCGCGGCCGCGACCTGGACCATGGCCTCCATCCCCATGACGGCGGGCATCAGGAGGTTGCCGTCCAGCAGGTGGTCGGCGAGGTAGGGGTCGGTCCCGGCGTTCAGCTCGGTCTCGGTGACCAGTTCGACGCCGTGGTAGCGCACCAGCGGGTTGCCGGCGAACCGCAGCAGCGGCAGGGGCGGCAGGTCGCGCCGGACCGTCTCGATGCCCTCCGTCCGGCCGCTGACGACCGTCACCACGGGCGCGTCCGGATCGGTGACCAGCCGCAGCAGGATCTCCACGCCCTGGTCGGGGGAGATCGGGGTGATGCCCTCGCGGGAGAGCGACTCGACGACCGAGAGCTTCTCGCCCATGCCGACCCCGGACCACACCGACCACTCCACGCAGCGGGCGCGGATCTGCGGGTGGGCGCGGGCGACCTCCTCGGTGAGGCCGGCCAGCCACTCGTTGGCGGTGGCGTAGTGGGCCTCGCCCCGCAGGCCGGCGCGGCCGATGATGCTGCCGAAGGTGACCAGCAGCTTCAGGTTGCCGGGGCCGACCGCGTCGAGCACGGCCCGCAGGCCGTCGACCTTGGGTGCGAAGGTGCGGCGGAAGTCCTCCGGCCGCAGGGCGTGGAGCGGGGCGGGCTCGTTGCGTCCCGCGCCGTGCAGCAGGCCGGTGACCGGCCCCAGTTCCCTCTCCAGCGCGGCGACGGCGTCGCGGACCTGCTGCGGCTCGGTGACGTCGGCGCGCGCGTAGCGCACGGTGACGCCGCTGTCGGCCATCCGCTTGAGGTTGTCGGCCAGTTCCCGGTCCGAGGCGGGGTCCGAGCGGCCGAGCACCGCGAGCCGGGCACCGCTGTCCCGGGCCACGGCGAGGGCGCACTCGGCGGAGATGCCCTTGCCGCCGCCGGTCACCAGCAGGACGTCGGAGGAGCCGAGCGGGGAGTCGGTGCGCTCCGCCCGGACGGGCAGGGCCCGCAGCGTCGGCACGCGGCGCACTCCGTCGGCGCCGTAGTGGACCTCGGAGAACCGGGTGGTCGCGGCCACCTCGGCCACGACGCGTCCGACCACGTCGCCCTCCGGGCCGGTGTGGACGATCGTCGTGCGCAGGTGCGGCGCCTCCTGGTGGAGCGTCTTGGCGAGCCCGGCCGCGCCCCGGCCGTCCTGCACCAGGACGAAGCGCCGGTCGCGCTCCCCGGCCAGGGCGTTCCTCGCGCCGGCGAGCGCCCGCTCGACCTGCTCGGGGGAGCAGTCCGGGGGCAGGCACACCAGCACGCCGGAGCCGACCCCGGCCTTCTGGAGAGCTTCCCGCAGTTCCCCGGCCACCGGGTGGCCGTCCGGGGCGAACAGCTCCCAGGTCCCGTCGGTTCCGCGCTCGGCGCCCCGGGGCAGGGGCACCTCGTCCAGGTCCACGGAGAACGGGCGGGCCCAGGGGGCGGCGCCCAGGACCTGGGGAGCCTGCTCCCCGCCCGCCTCGCCGCCGGTGGCGGCCAGCGCGTCCAGCGCCTCGGCCAGCTCGGCCAGGGTCGCGGTGGCGAAGTTGGTCGGCACCCGGGACGCGGCGATGCCGAGGCGGGACGCGGCCTGGTTGACGATCTGGCCGACCGTGATGGAGCTCATGTGCAGGTCGTCCAGGAGTCTGCTGCCGGCGTCCACGAGTTCGGCGGGCAGCTCGGCGCGCTCGGCGACGAGGGCGCGCAGCACCTCCAGTGCCGGGGCGCTCCCGCCGTCGCCGCCCGGCTCCGGGGCGGACGTGCCCGGTTCCGGAGCGGCCGTACCGGGCTCCGCGGCGGCCGTACCGGGTTCCGCGGCGGCCGTGCCCGGTTCCGCGGCGCGGACCGTCGCGGCGGGCAGCGGGACGCGCGGGGCGCGCTCGCACGGGCTGGCCAGGAAGCTGAACTCCTGTCCGATCTCCAGCGGCCGGACCAGCCGGTCCTGGAAGAGCCGCTCACAGGCGACGGGCGCGCCGACGGCGTAGGCGGCGCCGACCACCTGCAGCAGCCCCCGCAGCGACTCGCTGTCGGTGTCCAGCGCGACGGACGGGACGCCGGTCGCCGCCGTGGCGAGCGTGCTCAGCACCCGGCCCGGGCCGACCTCGACGAACAGGTCGACGTCCCGGGCGGCGGCCGTGACCGCCTGGGTGAAGAGCACCGGGGCGGTGATCTGCCGCCGCAGCAGCTCCGCCAGGTCCGTGTCGCGGGCCAGCTCCTCCCCGGTGACGGTGGAGACGACGCGGGCGCGGACCGGTCCGAGGCGGGCGCCCGCGAGCCAGGCGCCGAAGGTGTCGGCGGCCGGGGCCACCAGCGGGGAGTGGAAGGCGTGGGACACCGCGAGCCCGGTGCAGCCGACCCCCGCCTCGGCGGCACGGCGCCGGACCTCCTCGACCGCGTCGACAGGCCCGGCCACGACGGTCTGCCCGGGACCGTTGTACCCGGCGATGACCGCGGGCAGCCCGTCGACGAGTCTCCCGGCCTCCTCCGGCCCGGTGCCGAGCGAGGCCATGGTGCCCGAGGCGCTGTGCTCGGCCATGGCGCGGCCGCGGACCCGGGCCGCCTCCAGGAGGGTCTCCTCGTCGAGGGCGCCCGCCCAGTGGAGGGCGGAGAGTTCGCCGAGGCTGTGGCCCAGGGCGAGCACCGCCTCCACCCGCAGGGCGTCCAGGGCGCGCAGACCGGCCGCCGAGCCGGTCGCGATGCGCGGCTGGGCCACGTCGGTGGCGACCATGTCGCCGGTGGCCGGCAGACCGGCGGCCTCGTAGACCTCCGCCGCCTCGGGGAGGCGGCGGCGCAGCGCACCGCCGCCGGTGCCCTTGCCGGAGCCCTGCCCGGGGAAGAGGAAGCCGATCCGGCCGCGGCCGTGGGCGTGGCCGAGGAAGGCGCGTCCGTCGGCGGCGAAGTGCGTGGTCGTCCCTTCGGCCAGGACGCCGGCCAGGCTCCTCAGCCGGCGCTCGGCGTCCTCCGGGGAGGTGACGACGACGGCGGCGCGGTGGGGCAGGCCCCGCAGCTCCCGCTGGAGCGCGGCGGCGAGGTCGGCGACCTGGGCGTAGGAGACCCGCGCCGCGAAGTCGGCGACCCGGACGAGCCGGTCGCGCAGGGCCTCGGGGGAGTCGCCCTCGAACAGCAGCAGTTCGCAGTCCTGCGCGGTGCCGGCCAGCTCGATCGAACGGCGGCTGGGCGCCGTGCGCCGGCGGGTGGCGGGCTCGTCCAGGACGACGTGGGTGTTGATGCCGCCGAAGCCCATGGCGGTGATGCCGGCACGGCGCGGCGCGCCCTGCGGCCAGGGCTCGGCCTTGCGCAGGGCGCGCAGGTTGGCCTGCTCGCCGGTGAGCAGCTCGTGCGGTTCGACGCAGCCGATGGTCGGGGGCAGGACCTGGCTGTCGACGGCCATCGCGGCCTTGATCAGGCCCGCGATGCCGGCCGCGGCCTTGGTGTGGCCGATCATGCCCTTGATGGAGGTGATGACGGCGGCCGGGGCGTCCGGGTTCGCCGCGGCCCTGGCGCCCGTCAGCGCGGTCAGCTCGGTGCGGTCGCCGACGGCGGTGCCGGTGCCGTGCCCCTCGAAGAGGGGAACGGTGTCGATGCCGAACCCGGCCCGCTCGTACGCGCGCCGCAGCGCCAGCCGGTAGCCGGCGGCCTCGGGGCGGGTGATGCCGCCCTGGCCGTCGGAGGAGACGCCCCAGCCCGCGATCGTCGCGTAGATGCGGTGGTTGCCCGCGAGGGCGTCCTCCTCGCGCATCAGGACGACCATGCCGCAGCCCTCACCGGGCCAGAAGCCGTTGGAACCGCGGTCGTACAGGCGCATCTCGCCCTTGGCCAGGGCCCCGGTCTTGGCGAACCCGATGATCTCGAACGGGTCGATCGACAGGTCGACGCCGCCCGCCACGGCGACGTCGAGGTCGCCGTTGAGGAGCGAGGTGCTCGCCGTGGTGACCGACAGCAGCGAGGAGGAGCAGGCCCCGTCGACGGTGTAGCCGCCGCCGTGGAGGTCGAAGTGGTTGCAGATGCGTCCGGCGATGGTGTTGGCCAGGCCGCCGGCCAGGGTGTCCTCGTCGACGGCCGGGAACGGCTCCTTGTAGGCGGTCTCGACGTCGGCGAGGAAGTCCGCGATCCGCTTCTCGTCCCACTCCTGGCCCTTGAGCGCCTCGGCCATGACACGGCGCACGTACGGCCAGCGCAGCCGCATCACGTTGGCGCGGGAGAACTCGCCGGTGAGGGTGTTGCCGACCACGACGCCGGTGCGCTCGCGGGGCAGACCCCCGCCGTCGGCGAACCCGGCGTCGGCCAGGGCCCGTCCGGCCGTGTCCAGCGCCAGCCAGTGGGTGAGGTCGGTCGAGCGGTAGGTGCTGCCCGCGATCCGGTGGGCGACCCGGTCGAACTCGTACCCCTCCAGGACCGCGGCGTTGCGCGCGTAGAAGCGGTCGGGGACGGAGGGATCGGCGTCCCAGTAGTCGTCCAGGTTCATGCGCACGTCGGGCAGCCGGCGGAAGGCGCGGCGTCCGGCGACGGCGTTGTCCCACAGTTCGCCGGGGGTGGCGGCGTCGGGATAGCGGCACGCCATGCCGACGATGGCGATCCTGCTCATGCCGCCACCGCCACCTTCTGCCGCTCGGTCTCCTCCCCGGCCGGGACGGGCTGGACGGGGCAGGAGCACTCCCCGACGCAGCCGCCGCCGCACTGCCCGGCCGCGGGACGGCCGGTGCCGCAGGAGCACTCGCCGGCGCAGCCGCCGGCGCACTGCCCGGCGGGCGCCCGGGGCGCGGTGAGGTCCGACCCGGCCCGCTCCCGCTCCCCGGCGTACTTCCTGCCGACGATGTCGACCGTCCACAGGTGGAGGCCGCGGATCAGGCAGACCAGGGCGGTGGCGAAGAACAGGCCGTAGGCGACGCCGAGGGCGGTCAGCACGCCGTACATGGCCGCCACACCGCCGCCGAAGGCGATCTGCCCGATGCGGGAGGACGGCGTGGTCCCGGGGTCGGTGATCATGTAGTTCGTGAAGAGCACGAACGCCACGCCGGTCATCATCGCCAGGGCCGCGGGGATGGAGGTGCCGAACAGCAGGCCCCGGACGACGGCCTGCAGCGCGAAGCCGCCCACCCAGGCGAGGATCAGCCACATGCGCTCGGTGAGCTTGGCGTTGAGCATCGTGCCGAGGGTGATGATGATCGCCGGGACCAGCCAGTCGAAGCCGCCGTCGATGTACTCGGTGAACTGGTACGGCGGGGCGATGCTGGCCCAGGGGAAGAGCAGCAGGATGACCGCGATGCCGAAGTTCGACGGGTTCATGTAGTGGCGCATGCGCCCGCGGACCGGCGCGCGCAGCACCCACTTGGTGCCGACGGCGACGATGACGCCGAACACCATGACCCACACCAGGTCGTTGACGTAGGACAGCATGTTCACCGCGAGGCCGGTGATGTGCGCCGGGTAGAGGAACTCCACCAGGCCGCGGAAGCCGTTGCCGCGGAACCGCGGCGCCCGGCCCTCGGCGCGGGCGCCGAGCACCTCCAGGACGATCTCCACCGTGTAGGCGGTGGCGAGGGCTATGAACGGCCAGGTCCATGGCTGCTCGAAGCCGAGCACCGTGTAGCCGAATATGTTGAGCACGGAGATCGAGATCGCGAACCGGCGCAGGGCCGTGACGACCTTCACGCTGTGCCGCTGGGGGCCGGCGGGCGTTTTCTGCTGGACGGACATGCTCACTTCTCCTTGGCCTGGTTGCCGAGCCGGATGTGGTGCCGGCCGGGGGCCAGCTCCATCTGCTGCTCGTGTACGTCGCCGTCGCGGTCCCGCCAGGTCAGCAGGACCTCCACCGGTCCCTCCACACCGTGGCCGAGGCCGATGTGCACCTCGGTGCTGCGCTTGCCGGAGTGGCCTCCCCCGCCGTCGACCCGGCCCATCCGCCTGGTGCCGTCGGGCAGGGTGACGCAGACCTCCGCGCCGACCACGGGCGAGCCGGACTCGCCGGTGAGCTTCAGGCCGAGGTGGGCGCCCGCGTCCGGGCTGACGTTGCGGTAGAAGCGGGGCTCGCCCCACTGGTGGGCGACCGCCAGGTCCAGGCGTCCGTCGCCGTCGGCGTCCCCGGTGGCGATGCCGCGGCTGGGAACGGGGACGGCCAGGCCGAGCGCCTCGGACAGGTTGAGGTAGGTGCCGTTGTCGTTCTTGGCGAAGAACCGCATGGTCTGGCTGCCGGCGAGGTCGTCGCCGCGCCGGAGGTTCGGCCACCACAGGGGGTTGGAGATCAGTGCGTCGTTGGTGGTGGCCAGCTCCTGCAGCTGCGGCCAGCGGTTCTCCTTGCCCTTGACGAAACCGAGGGCCTGGGTGATCTCCAGTTCGCCGTCGTTGTCGAAGTCGCCCGTCTTCACGTCCCAGCCCCAGCCGGACCAGGCCACGCCGAGGTCGGTGCTCCTGTCCTCGTAGGGGGCCTCGCCGTCCCTGAAGCGGCCCTGCACCTCGGCCCGGCTGTTGGCCGTGCCGACGAAGGCGAAGTTGGACTCCTGGATGCCGAACGACGTGGTGATGTTGCTGACGAACATGTCGTACAGCCCGTCGTTGTCCAGGTCGCCGAAGTCGATGCCCATGCCCTTGAAGGAGCTGCGGCCGATCTCCTTGGACTTCGGAACGGTGCCCGAGTGGACGGCCTTGACCTCGGCGAACTCGATCCGGCCCGGGCGGGACTTGTTGTACAGCAGCGCGGAGGTGCCGAAGTCGTGGCCGACGTACATCTCCGGCAGGTGGTCGCCGTCGAGGTCGGCGGCGGACGCGGCCAGCGTCCAGCCGTTGTTCAGGCTCTGCGGCAGGGATCCGTCGGTCTTCTCGTAGCCGTTCTCGGTCCACCGGAAGAAGTGGCCGCCACCGCCGTTCTGGGCGTGGGACATCGACTCCTGCATGACGACGTCGCCGTCCTTGGAGGGGTCGAGGACGGGGCTGTCGGGGAAGTAGTTGCCGATGAAGATGTCGTCGTGGCCGTCCCCGTCGAAGTCGGCGACGGCGGCGGCGTTGGAGTTCCACAGCGGCCCGGTGTACCGGGGGCCGGGCTTGCCCGGCAGGAGCTCGGTGGCCTCGAAGGAGCCGGCCGTCAGGGCCTTGCCCTTCCGGTCGTCCTTGGCGGTGAACACGATGGGCGTGCGGCCCCAGTAGTAGACGAGGAGGTCGGTGGCGCCGTCCTCGTTGAAGTCCCCGGGCACGCAGCCCATCGGCGCCATCGTGTCGCTGACCGGCAGCGGGTCGGCGTCGAGCGCGAACGGCCGGTACGCCCCCTCGCGGTCCGGGGTGGGGGTGACGACGGCCTGGTCGGTGCGCGGGTCGGTGACGCACAGGTCGTTGGCCAGCCCGTCGCCGTCCACGTCGTTCATGGCGATGCCCGCGCCGACCGAGGAGATCCAGGCGTCGATGTGCTCGTAGGCCTTGTTGACCTTTCGGATGTCCTTTTTCTCGAAACCTGCCGGCATCGCGATCGACATCGAGTCGAAGGCGAAGTCCTCGGCCACGTCGTGGATTTCCGCCGCGGAGGGCTCCGGGAGTCGCACCGCATAGAAAGTGCCCACCATGAGGGCGAGCGCGACGACTCCTGGCGTGTTCTTCCGCAGCCAGATGCTTGCCTTCTTCACAGATCGGCACCTTTCCGGGAAAGCGAGAGGGAGGCGGTTTCGGAAGCGGTTCCGGAGGCGACGCGGGAGGCGATCCCGGACGCGATCTCGGACGCGATCTCCTGCCGCCAGACTTCGTAGGCCGGGACGTCGCCCCGGTCGCCCGCGGCGGGCATGCGGTCGATGCACACCTGTGCGGCGCGCTCCGGCGTCGTGCCGCACAGGATCCTGGTGGCGAGGTGGGTGTGCGCGACCGTGGTGCCCGCCTTCCTGCGGGCCTCCGCGGCGAAGGCGGACCCCTGGGCGAGCTGGAGGCGGTGCTCGCCGGCCCGCTCGGCGAGCCGCCGCAGCTCCTCCTCGTCGGCGGCTCCGGCGTATGTGGCGGCCAGCCCCGCACCCGCGTACAGGTCGCCGCGGCGGTGCGCGGGATAGGCGGCGATCAGGTCGGCGACCACGTCGGCGTCGGTGCCGCCGACGAACCACAGGGCGCGGCCGATGCCCTGGTCGATGGCCCTGGCGGAGTACTCGTCGGGCCCTCCGGCCCAGCTGAAGGGGTGCCGCGCCTGCGGGTCGCGGACGTACTCGTCGGTGCGGAAGTAGGCCTGGTGGAAGCCGTATCCGTCCAGGATCAGCCACCTCAGCAGCGGATCGGTCCGCCGCACGTCGGGCCACAGGAACTTCGGCAGGCGGGCCATCGCCCAGCCGATGCCGACGTACACCATGTAGACGTGGTGGCGGCCCTCCCCGGCGAGCAGGCCCTCGAGCCGCCCGCGGTGGCCGGGCAGCGCGTCGTGCACGACGGCCCCCATGCCGGCGCCCTCGTAGGCGAACCCCCGGTAGGCGCGGGGGACGGTCTCCAGCATCTCCTCGGCCTCGGCGGCCGAACCGGCCCCCACCGCGTAGCCGTATCCCTGGAGGAAGACACGGCCGATCGTCTCGAGCTGTGCCTGGGCCTCGGCATTCTTCCGGTGGAAGCCCCGCGTTTCCAGTTTCGTTTCCGATACAGAAGGCGTGAGAAGCCGGCGCCGAAGCGCTCCGAATATCGATGACAACGCAGTGAACCGCCCCTCGTGGAATCTCCCTTAATTGCCGGATGATTTCGAATCTAGCCAGGGGGGTCGGCGGGGCGTCTACTTCCTGTGTGCTCAAACCGCGGCGGGAGCGAGCCGTTCGCGCACCCTCCGGCGCCACGACTCGTAGGCCGGCCGGCCGGCCGCCCCGTCCGGGGCCACGGCGCAGTCGTCGGCCAGCTCCGCGGCGGCTTCGACGTCGAGGCCGGCGAGCACCCGGGCGGCCGCGCGGGTGTGCTCGGGCACGTGGCCCGCGTGGTGGCGGGCCTTGGCCGCGAACACCGAGCCCTGCGCCACGTGGTCGCGGTGCTCCCCGGCGTCCTCGCGCAGCGCGGCCAGCTCCGCGGGGGTGCCGCCCCCGGCGAAGGTGGCCGCCAGCCCGACACCGCTCCACAGGTCGGCCCGGCGGCGGTGGGCGAACCGCCCCACGGCGGCGGCCACATGACCGGCGTGCCCGCCGTGGATGAACCACAGGGCCCTGCCGATGCCCTGGTCCACGGCGCGCAGGAAGTAGTCGGGGTCGCCCTCCCAGGCGTACGCCCTGGGCACCCGCTGCTCGTCGACCCAGCGGGCGGTGTCGAAGTAGGCGCGGTCGAAGCCGTAGCCGTCCACGGCGAGCCAGCTCATCGCCGGGTAGTACTCGGCGCCGGACAGTTTCGGCATCGCCTTCCCCCACAGCGGTCTGGGCAGCCGGGCCATCGCGAAGCCGATGCCGATGTAGTTGAGGAAGACGTGCGGCCGGCCGCTGCCCTCCAGCAGGTTCCGGGTGCGGCGGCCGCGCGGGCCCATCACGTCGCGGATGACGAAGGCCATCGTGGCGCCCTCGTAGGCGAACCCCCTGACCTCGGGGTCCACCATGGACAGACGGCGCTCGGTGTCGGCCGGGTCCCGGTCCCCGATGCCCCATTCGAAACCGCAGACGACGGCCTGCGGGACGGCCTCCAGTCGCCTGGTCCTCTCGTTCGGTTCCACGGGGAAGCCGCGTCCCGCGAAGCCCACCTCGGCCAGCGACGGGGCCATGGCCAGCCTGCGCAACGCTCCCAGTGCGGATGCCACGATCGCCCTCCTCCTGCGGACCGCCCTTTCGGCGGCAGAGGGCTCATCGTGGGGCGGTGCGTCCGCGCCGGGCATCTTCGGTCGTGCGCAGGACTCGCGTGTTCGAGTGGAGGAACCGGGTGTTCAAGTGGGCGCGTCGCGCGTGTTCAGCGGATGCGCCGCACTTCCACTTCCTCGTCGTGCACCTCCCGGCCGCAGCCGGTGCACCTCATCTCGACCTGGACGGCGCCGTCGCATCCGATGTGGTCGGCCCTGCGGGGAGGCCCGATCTCCAGGGGAAGGTTCCGGTCGCCCCACTGCATCAGCGCGACGACCGCCCGGGTCAGGTCGCGCCCCGAGGGCGTGAGCCGGTACTCGTACCGGACGGGACGGTCCTGGTAGGGGACCCGCTCCATGACGCCGTGCTCGACGAGCCGGGTGAGGCGTTTGGTCAGGACGTTCCGGGCGATCTCGAGGCTCTCCAGGAACTCGTCGAAGCGCTTGTTCCCCAGCAGTGCCGAGCGAATGATCAGAAGGGTCCAGCGTTCCCCGATGACCTCCAGCGTCCGGGCCAGGTTGCAGTCCTGCCCCTCGTAGGTGTGTCTCAGCATCCGCTCACCCTAGCGTCGGATCGGTCTCGTGAAAGGACCGAGGTGGCGAAGCCGCGGGGAACGTGCGCACCGGGTTTCCCCGCCGTGCCCCGCGCCCCCCGGCACCCGTCCGCGGGACGCCGCCTCCCGGCCGGTCAGGCGGCCACGGCCAGCCGTCCCGCCGGGAGGCCGAGCCGGCTGTAGGCGTACGCCGCGGACACCAGCGTCATGTGGTGGTGCCAGCCGGGGTAGGAGCGGCCCTCGAAGTCCAGGAGCCCGAAGTCCTCCTCCATCCGCCGCACCGCCTCGGCCGTCCGGGACAGCGTCCGGACCAGCGCCAGTTTCTCCTCCGTCCTGGCCCGCGTCAGGGTGGTGAGCCACAGGGGGGACGGCCGGCGGTCGCCCTTCGACCGCACCGTGAAGATCTGGTAGGTGCGCAGGGGCTGCTGGCCGGAGGCGGCGGCCGCGGGCAGGTGCACGAAGCTCGTCATGACGGTGGCGCGGCACGCCCCTCCGTTCTCCGCGGGCACCGTCTCGGTCCGGATCAGCCCCGTGTCGAACTGGAAGAGGCTGCGCGCCGCGAAGGCCATGCCGTGGTCGCTCCGTCCGTGCCGGCCCTGGAACCTGAGGTGGCGTCCGAGCACGATCCTGAAGCTGTCCGGCACGGCCACCAGGAAGTCGCAGTTCCGCTGGGAGAGGCCGCGCACCAGCTCGCCCGCCCCGGGGGACGTGCCCAGGTCGGCCACGAGCGGCACGGGGGCCGTGCGGCTGGCCCCGGCGAGGCCGTCGGCCATGTCCAGGACGAGCTCCTCGACCGAACGGGCGCCGACGCCGTCCGGGATGCGGGTGCGCTTGCGGCGCTCGGGGTCCTTGGCCCACGTGCCGGGCAGCAGCAGGCGCCAGTCGACCGGAACGGCCTCCTCCGGCGTGGCGAGGAAGGCCCCCACCCCCACCTGGCAGGTGACGGAGCGCCCGGTGGAGGGGACGAAGCGCCGGTGCACGCCGCAGGAGTGCTCCCCCCGCTTGCGCAGCACGGCCAGGTCCACGGTCCAGGCGCGGGGGTGTATCCGCTGCTCGGCCCAGCGGGTCAGCTCCTCGCGGGCGGGAGTCCAGTCCCACGGGCTGGCGTTGACGAACTGGTGCAGCGACTGGGACGCCGTGGGCGAGTCCGAGACCGCCGCGGCCAGGCGCCGCACCGACTTCTTGCCGGGTGTGGTGAGCAGCCCCTGCAGATAGGCGCGCGCCCACCGGCGCTGGTCGGCGCGGGGCAGGTGCTCGAAGACCCTGTCGGCGAACGCGGGCACCGAGGCCGGAGTGCCCGCCAAGGCGTGTGTGCCCATGGCGTGTTCCCTTCCCTGTGACGGCCGGACGTCGGCCCACACCAAAAGAATAGCGAACACCCTCTTTTTTTTGCGACTCCGGGAAGTGCCTTCCCGACTTCGCCATCTCGGCCCGCCCCCGCGGAGCCGCCCGGGACGGGACGGAGGCGGCGACTTGCCTGTGTCGCGCCCACCGCAACCGCTCGCTGCGTCCTGGGCACATCGGTGTTGTATGCGAGCGCCCCGGAGGAGAAAGGTGGACGCCACAAGCAAGTACGGGGCCAGTACGGGAATCGGAGCGGTGCGCCGACAGCACGGGGACGCACTTCCCATGCACCCATCGCCGAGTGCCCATTCGGAGTCAGCATGGTGAAGCAGGAGAGAGCCGCGAGGACACGCGCCACCGTTCTCCACGCCGCCGCGGTCGCCTTCGCCGGCCGCGGCTACGACGGCACCTCCCTGTCCCAGGTCAGCAGGGCGGCGGGGATGTCCGTGGGAGCACTGACCTTCCACTTCGCGACCAAGGCCGAACTGGCCGACGCGGTCCTGGAGGAGGGCTGGGCCATGACCCGGGCCGTCCTGGACCGCATCACCGCCGAACCGGCGCCCGCCCTGTCCACCGTCGTCGAACTCACGCTCGGGCTCGCGCGTCTGATGGAGGAGGAGGCGACGGTCCGTTCCGCCATCCGCCTCGCCCGGGAACGGCCCTCGGCCCCGGCCTGGTCGAACAGCTGGCTCCCGGCGGTGAGGAAGCTGCTGGAGGAGGCGCACCGGAGCGGCCAGCTCAGCGACGGAACGCTGCCGGCGGACGTCGCGACGCTGGTGGAGTACCTGACGAGCGGCGCCGAAGCGCACCTGCGCGACCGGCTCGACGGGGACCCGGCGCACGAGAGCGCGGCGGCCCGGCTGGAACGCGTCTGGCGCCTCGTCCTGGCGGGCGTCTCGGCCCACGGCGGCCCCACCCCGCCGGACACGGCCAGCCCGCCGGACACGGCCAGCCGGTTGGGCGCGAGCGCCTGACAGGCGGCCGGGAGGAACCGGGCGCCCGGATCACCCCGTCCCGGCGGCCATGTACGAGCGGTACCAGCCCGCGGCCTCTCCCAGCCGCGCCAGCGGCCCCGGCCCCGGGTCGCATCCCGCCGTCCGCCAGCAGGCGCCGCTGTCGTACCAGTGGTCGAGCGCGACGAGGGACAGCTGGCGCTCGCTCACCGCACTGCCGGACGCCCTGAGCGCGCGCACGCACTCGGCCCAGGGCAGCTCTTCGCCGACCTCGGGCAGCACCCCGTGCCGGGCCAGACACGCCAGGAGGTCCGCACAGCGCACCGGATCGGGGTGTCCCGCGTGGAGCACCGCGCCGGCGGCCGGCCCCGCCGCGAGACCGCAGGCGACGATCAGGCGGGCGAGGTCGTCGACGTACACCAGGGAGAGCAGGGCCCGTCCGCCGTCCCACAACGCGGGCACCGCGGCGATCCCCTCCGCCAGGGCGGGGACGACCCACCGGTCGCCGGGGCCCACCACCAGTCCCGGGCGCAGCACGGTCGCACCCGCCGCGAGGGCGTACCGCTCCCCGGCGAGCCGCGACCGGCTGACGGCGGAGACGGGCGCGGGCTCGACCTCGTTCACCGCGATGCCGCGATGGGGGCCGCGGCCGTAGACCGCCGCCGTGGAGAGGTGCACGACACGGCGGACCCCGGCGCGCGCGGCCTCCTCCATCAGGGCGGCGGTCCCCCGCACGTTGACCGCGTCGCACCGCTCCCTGTCGGGACCGAGCGCGACGGCGAGGTGCAGCAGCACGTCCGCCCCCTCGCACACCCCCCGCAGCGTGTCCGGGTCCGCCAGGTCGGCGGGCGCCCACTCGTCGACCCGTGCGGCCGCGCCGCCGGGCGGCCGGCGTCCCACCGCCCGGACGACCGGGGGGTTCCCGTCGCCCCCCTCCCGGAGGCGGGCGATCTCGCGCAGTGTCGCCGATCCGATGAACCCCGTCCCTCCGGTGACGACGACACGCGGAGGCGTCATGCCGCTCTTCCCTCTTCCCACGGGACGATCCTCAGCCTCGACCTGACGTGCGGCGGGGTGATGCCGGGAAGGAGGTAGTGCCACAGCGCGGCGACACGCTCGGGGAGGTCCACCCGGCCGGTGGAGATCTGCGAGTACAGCTGGGTACCGCTGTAGGCGCCCACGAGCACCTGGGCGAACTCCCCCTCGTCGACCTCGGGCAGGAGCTCGCCCCGCTCCCGCGCCCCCCGCAGGTAGCTGTGGATCTGGTCCGCCCACTCCTGGTAGACGGTGTCGTCCTGCATCCCGAACTCCCCCTGCTCGACGGCGAGCCGGATGCTCGCGCGGACCAGGACGTTGTTCTGGAGCTCGTGGGCCAGGTGGAAGGTCAGGTCTATCAGCCGCTGGAGGCAGTCCTCACCCTTCGGGAAGCGCACGAACTGCTGCTGGCTGGACATCACGGCCTGCGCGAGCGCCCTCTTCGACTTGAAGTGGAAGTACATGCCGCCCTGGGTCACCCCGGCGCGGTTCATGATCTTGCTGATGCTGGCACCGCTGTACCCGCACTCGTCGAAGACCTCTGCGGCAGCGTGGAGAATCGCCTCCCTCGTCTTCACCGCCCGTTCCTGCTTCGGCTCGGCCATCGTGCGCCTCGGTCTCTCTCGACAAAAAAAACGAACACCCTTATTTTACAGGTCAGCCCCCGCCGCGGGTAGCTCGGGGGGGACCTACACACGCACGCCAGGGGAGAGGCATGCTTGCCACCAAAGACCGCTCTGCTGTCTCCAGACCGGCCCTCACCACCACCGTCGCCAAGGAGTACGTGCACCGGGCCGCTCTGTCCGAGGTGTTCCTGACCAGCTGGGACAGAGTGGGCCAGGACGCCTTCACCGTCACCGCCCAGTGGCCCCGCAGCCACAGCTTCTACAGCTCCGAGTACGGCGTGCACGACCCGCTGCTGCTGTGCGAGACACTGCGTCAGAGCGGGCTGCTGCTCACCCACACCGCGTACGACACCCCCTTCGGGTACCAGCTCAGCTGGTCCCGCCTGCAGTACGCGGTCAACCCGCAGGCGCTGCGCATGGAAAGCACCCCCGCCGAGATCGAGATGCACGTGACGTGCAGCGACATCCGCTACCACCGCTCCCTCCCCGTCTCGATGTCCATGCACATCGAAGCCGTGCGGAACGGGTTACTCCTGTCGGTGGCCAGTCTCAGGTTCGGCCAGCACTCCCCCAACGTGTACCAGCGGATCCGGGCGGGACGGGGGGACACCGCCCGCGTCTTCGCGAACGCACCCGCCCCCACACCCCCGGTCCCCCAGGACGTGGTGGGACGCACCCACGACCGGGACATAGTCCTCTCCCCCACCCAGGAACGCTGGCGCTGGCGACTGCGCGTCGACACCACGCACCCCGTCCTCTTCGACCACCCGGTCGACCACGTCCCCGGCATGCTCCTCCTGGAGTCCGTACGCCAGGCCGGCCACGCCCTGGAGCCCTCGGGCGGTGCGATGATGCCGACCTCGATGGACGTGTCGTTCAACCGCTACGTCGAGTTCGACGAACCCTGCTGGATCGAGGCCGAGGCGGAACCCCGCCCGGAGTCCGGCGCCCGCCGGTCCATACGGGTCAACGCCCTCCAGCGTGGAAGCTTCGCCTTCACCGCGACCGCCGAGATGACCGACATGACCGGCCTCTGACCCAGGCTCGCGCACGGACGAAGGATCGAACCCACCAGCCCCGGCGAGACGGCGCCGCCACCACGACGACGCGGGAAGGTCACGTGGACGCCGTGCCAGGCGTCCGCCCGATCCCGGGGCTGGTGCAGTCGGCCGGGCCCGGTGTGCCACCACCGGGCTCACAGCCGTACATCTGCCGCCCGCCGAACTGCCGACCCGGCGGACGAAGGAAAACGATCCGGGTGCCACCCCGGACCGTGCGACGCAGGTCCCGCCCCAACCACGAAGCCGGACCGCGGCTTCACCGCGCCTCCCCTACGGAGACCCCCACATCATGAAGCAAAACCCTCCGCGTTTCCAGCCTTCCCGGATCCCCGGACCGAGGAATACGGATAGCACCGCTCTCCTGGAAGGACCCCGGTCCGCGGGCACACGGATCCCGTCCCCTCCTCCCGCCCACCGCTCCCAGGAGCGCGTCAAGGTACCCATGCGGATCGTCGAGTCCCCCTTCTACGGAGACGCGGCCCTGAGCGTCTACATGAAGATCAAGGCCCTCGGACAGCGCCCCGAGGCGTGCACGGCCGGAGTCGCCACACTCGCCTCCTACCTGAACCTCTCGGAGTCGACGGTGGAACGCGGAATCGCCCAACTGCGCGCCGAGGCGCCGGACGGCATCGTGGAGCTCCCGCAGAACCGCCGCCGCTCCCTCCCCGGCGGATGCGGCACGACGGCGCAGCGGCGGGTCCGCCCGATGGAGGAGCACGAGCGCTTCGTGTGGCTCCCCGTACGGGCGAGCGAGTGCCTGCGCCCCCGGCTGCTGCGCGCCTACGCCGTCATCGCCTTCTGCGTCGTGCGGAAGATCCCCCTGACGGAGCGCGAACTCGCCGGGTTCCTGCGCCACCGCTCCGGCAGGCTGGCGGGCAGGCCGATCTCAACCGACGCGGCGGGCAGGGTCATCGACCGGCTGGCGGCGTCCGGATGGATCACGGTGAACCGCCGAGCGGGCCTCCGCGGACGCCACTGCTTCCTCGTGTACGACGGCCGGGGGAAGGCCCCCGCCCCCGCGCCGCCCGGAACCGCGACACCCCGTCCTGACGACGGATCGGGTTCCCGTACCGGTGCGGCATCGCTCGTGTACAAGGAAGACCCCAGAACTGACCGACCCGATGACGACGGCGCGCTCCTTCCACCCGCCGTAGGCGAGACACAGGTGGGGAGGAGCGCGGACGGCGCCGCCGGGCCCCGTCCGCCCGCCGACGGCCGGGACGGTCTCGCGCTGCGCGCGGGCGGCACGACCGCCCCCGCCCCCACCCCACCCGGAAGGACCCGCCCGCCGTACACCGGGCCCCGCCTGACCTACAGCCCGCGGGTCCACGCCGTGCTGGAGCCCGTCCGCCCGCTGCTCGGCAGGGTCAACACCTACGTGCAGCGGCTCCTCGGGCGGGAGATCGGCCGTCAGCTCGACGACGGTGCCGGCATCGAGCGGCTGAGAGCCCGCCTGACCGAGCGGTTCGCCCGTACCTCCGTCGAGGACATCCGCGACCCGGGGCGCTGGCTGCTCGGTGTCGCCCTCCCCCGCTGGGGCTGCGCCAACCCCGACTGCGAGTCCGGAACGCTCTGGTCCTCCGGCGAGCGCTGCCCCGCCTGCGCGGAGGCGCTCGCCGACCGCGCCCGCGACCGGCCCGGCCGCCAGAACCCCGGCCGCCAGGGCCCCCCGCCCGGGATCCCCGCACCCGGGATCCCCGCACCACGGCCCGCCGCCACCGGACCGGGAACCGTCCGGCCCTCCCGCCCGGCAGCGTGCTGCCCCGTGTGCGAACGCCCTCACCGCCCCGGCAACTCGGGGGTGTGCCGGGACTGCCGTTCCGTCCCCGGGGGAGGGACGGGGCCCGTCCCTCCCCCCGCCTCCCCCGGCGGGTTGTGCCGGGGCCGCACGGGGAACGGATGCGGCCGCCCGGCGCCCAGCGGCCTGTGCTGGCGCTGCCGGACGGCGGCCCCGGACCGGCCCCCCGCCCGCACCACCGGCTTCCCCGCCCCCACCACGTACCGGACCACGTCCTTCCGTCAGGAGGTCCCATGCGCCTCGCAGAGCTGAGCCGCGCCAGCGGAGTCCCCACGGCCACCATCAAGTACTACCTCCGTGAGGGCCTGCTGAGCCCGGGCAAGCGGACGGGCACCCAGCGGGCCCGGTACGGCCGTGAACACCTGCACCGGCTCCGGCTGATCCGCGCCCTGCTCGACCTCGCGGGCCTGTCGCTGAACACCATCCGGGGCGTTCTCGCGACGCTGGACAGCGACGAGACCGGCCTCCCCCGGCTGCTGAAGGCCGCCCACGAACCGGAGCCCGCGCCCTCCCCCCG
The DNA here is from genome assembly GCF_039533345.1 of Streptomyces glaucosporus. Taxonomy (NCBI): domain Bacteria; kingdom Bacillati; phylum Actinomycetota; class Actinomycetes; order Kitasatosporales; family Streptomycetaceae; genus Streptomyces; species Streptomyces glaucosporus. The sequence continues at coordinate 91,856 of NZ_BAAATJ010000022.1, forward strand.
CGACACCGACAGCCAGGCCGTGCGCGAGGTCCTCGCCCTGGTGCGACGGCAGGGCTGGCTGGTGTCCCCCCGCAACCCCGCCCTCGCGGCCGCCGCCGACGTCCTGGCCGAACTGCACCGGCTCGGCCGCCACGACTTCGCCGACCGCCTCGACGACTACGCCGCCGCGGCCGACGCCGCGGCGGCCAGCGACGTGGAGGCCCTCGACCGGTGCGCCGGCACCTCCGAGATGGCCGAAGCCCTGATCCTCGGGAACCTCCTCGGCGACACCCTCCTGGCCTCCCTGCGCCGGCTCGCCCAGACCCACCGCCTGCGCAGCCGCGACCTGGACGCGCGGAAGGCCGCGCGGGCGCTCGCCGGCTGAGGACGGACCACGGCCCGTTCCGTGCCGGACGGTGGACGAACCGCCCGGCACGGAACGCCGAGATCCGCTACCCGGACCGCCCGGTGAGGGCGGGCTCCCGGGAGGACTCCGCCACCGCCCCGGTCACCGGCCGGGCTCCGGACCCGGCGTGATCCCGCGGGGCCGCACCCGGACCGGAGGAACCGGATCCCTCCCCCGCGTCCTCCACCTCCAGCCCGTAGTCGGCCTTCACGCTCCGCCTCTCCCGCCACAGGTGGTAGAGCGACATCACGAGGATGGCCGTCCCGACCAGGTTCGCGACGAAGTGCCACCACACCCGGTAGGTCGTCAGCGCCGGGCCGGGCTCGATCGCCCCGAACCAGGTCGACAGTCCGACGGCGCGGCTGGCGCCGAGGGCGATGGACACCGTCAGCACGACGTGCTCGAGACCGTGGATGCCCTGCATCCACACACCCATCCTGGCCCACTTGCGGGACTTCAGATGACGGGTGGAACGCCGGGTGATCTGCACGATCCCGACCAGCCCGGCCAGGAAGACGAAGTTGCCCATGAGGTGCAGGATCTCCATGCCGAGCGACGGCTTGGACGGGTCCACCTGCCCCATACCGCGAGCCAGGCTGTCACCCCAGGGGGTCATCCACGCAGGCGACATCGGGTGAAGGATCCAGTAGCCGGCCTGGGCCACGTGCTCTTGGAAGTGCCCGAGCTGGCCGACCGCCCCCACTCCGATCACGCCGGCCGCCACCCGGTAGACCCAGGGGCGCACCGGTCCCCGGTTGGCATAGGCCAGCACGGCGACGGCCGCCCACATCGCGACGGTCCACAGGACGAGCAGCACGGCTCCCAGCGTGTCCAGGGAGGACACGGGCGGCATGGACCCCCCGATATCCGGTGCAACAGACGTTCCATGCGAATGGTCCATGAGGACTCCTTCTCGGGTGACCGACGGCGCTTCATCCGCGCCTGGACAGGGCGTGACGTACCAGGACATGCATCCGCACCGTCACGCTAGGAGCACCCCGGTGGGACCGACCACTTTGTCCGTGCTCTCTTCGGCGCTTGAACAGCCGTTGGTTCAGCCGTCGGTCACCGCCCGCCGGCCGCCGTCCGCCCGTCAGCCGGCCGCCGTCGGCCGTCCGGCGACAGTGCGACCGCGTCGAGGACGACGGAGCCGCCGAGTGCGCCGACCCCGCTCCTCCGGCCCCCGGTACAGCGAGTGGCCCCGCGCCGTTCTCGGCGCGGGGCCACTCGCTGTACCGTCCGGCTCAGTCCTTGCCGGTGCCGACGTTGCGCTGCAGCATCTCGACCAGTTTCCTCAGCTTCTCCGGCGCCATGTTCTCCCGGAGGATCACGCACACCGCTCCGGGATCGTCCCACGGCATTCGCACCGCGGCGGGCCGGGTCGGCGCCGCAGCCTCCGCTGAAGGCGCGGACTGTGAGGGAACGCTCGGAGCGCTCCCTCCGGCAGGAGTCGCAGCCCGGCTGCCGGGCTGCGACTCCTGCCCGGTCCTCACCGCGACCGAGGAGGACTCCTCCATTACGCCGTAATGATCCGCAGCCGCCGGGCTCTCGGCCTCAGCGGCGGAAGCAGGAGCCGGGCCGGAGGCAGGGGCGCCGTTCATTACGCCGTAATGACGTCCGGACGAGACCGCGGCCCCGTCCCTGGCAGACTGTCCGGCAGCCTGCTTGCGGGCCCGCGCCTCCTTCAGCCGCGCCAGCTCCTCCTCCTGCCGCTCCGGAGGTTTCTTCCCCACCGCGCGCAGCAGGTCCACCGGCTCCTCCCCCGCCTCGAGGCGCTTCTGCAGTTCGGGGGTCAGGGACAGCAGAGCCAGCCGCTGGGACACCCAGCCCTGGGAGCGGTGGAGCCGCTTGGCGAGCCTGTCCTGGGTGCCGTGCACCTCCAGCAGCTTCTTCAGCGCACGGGCCTCGTCCAGCGGGTCCAGGTCCTGGCGGTGGATGTTGGCCACCAGAGCGGACTCCAGCAGCTCGTCCGGGTCACCGCCCAGCGACTCGTCCATCATGACCCGCAGCGAGGTCAAACCGGCCTGCCGGGCGGCGGCGAGGCGGCAGTTGCCGTCGATGACGACATACTCCGCCCTCGGCTCGAGCTCGTCCTCGCGACCGGGGTTGGCCGCCAGGTACGCCTCGCGGGACATGATGGTCACCGCGCTCTTCTGCCCGTGGTCCCGAAGGGACGCGGCGAGCTCGGTGACATCCGGCAGGGAGTCGCGCGGGTTGTCGGGATTGTGGCTGAGCAGGTGGAGGGCGAGGCGGGTGGGACCGTCGTCGTTGCCGCCCAGGACCTTCTCGGCGAGCCGGCCGCGGGTGCTGCGGGCGGAACCGGCACGGCCGAACGCAGAGGACGCGCCGAGCTGCTTGGCCTTGCTGGTCACGAGGCGGCCCTCGCGATCTGCCGCATGGCCTCGGCCTGGTCGCAACGGGGGGCGTAGGCCAGCAGGGGCTTGCCCATGCGGACCGCCTCGCGCTGCTCCTTCAGGTCACCGATGACCGCCAGAACGGGCGGATCACCCAGGGACTTCCACTGCTGGAGACTGGAGGTCGCGACGAAGCCGCGGCGGGAGTCGTACAGGTTGACCACCAGGCCCAGGTAGTCCAGCTCCAGCTCCAGGTCTTCCTTCAGGGACTCGATCTGCTCGGTGAGCATGGCGTAGGCGGTGGCGGAGGAGTCCTCGGCGAGGACCGGGATGATCACGCCGGAGACACCCTCGGGTTCCCCGTCGCGGCGCCGGCCGTAGTAGATCGCGGCGTCCATGGCGATGCCCAGCGACGGCGGGCAGTCGATGACGACAACGTCGAAGTCCGCCTCCAGCGGCTCCAGGGCCCGCTCGAGGGTGGTCTCACGGCGGCGGATGCGGGTGTTGGTGGCGATCTTCGCGTCCAGGAGGAACCCGTCGAAGCACGCGGGCAGTATCTGCAGCCGCTTGCCGAACCTCTCGTCCTCGAAGGTGACCAGCAGCTCGCGGAGATCGGACTTGCCCTCGGCGCACATGTGCGCCACCAGGCTGTCCTCGCCGGGCGGGATCTGGGCGATGCCGAGCTGCTCGGTGAGGTGGCCTTGAGGGTCGTAGTCGACGAGGAGGACCCGCTTGCCGTCCTCGGCGTACGCCTGGGCGATCCCCGCGGCGACGGCGGTCTTGCCGACACCTCCCTTCTGGTTGCAGACGATCTTCCGCTGGGGTCCTGTGTGGGGCTGCTGCCCGGGGGAGGGGTGGGTGTCGAGCCAGCGGCGAACGGACTGGGCCAGGCCCTGGGTGTAGGAGACACCGCGAGCCGAGCAGTCCGCTTTGAACTGCTCGTAGAGGCCGGCGGGCAGCCAGGTGGAGAAGGACTCGGCACCGGAGGTGTCCACGGTCGGGTGGGGCCCGTCGTCGGCGCGCCAGGCATGGATGCCTTCGGTGACGGCGTCCTGAATGTCGATGCCGTGCTCGGCGGTGCGAATCTTGAGCTCTTGGCGGAGCGCGGCAGGCAGCTTCGACGCTACCTTTTCCCGGTCGCCATCAGGGTAAGGAGATGCCATAACGTCACCATACTGACGTCAGAGGCGAGCAGGGAGCAGGAGGGACCGTCTTTCGCCCCCTGACACCCCTTTCATTACGCCGTAATGACAGCCGCCTCCGAAGCACCACAGAGCGAAGGCTCCCTCCTTCATTACGCCGTAATGAAGGAGGGAGCCTTCGCTCTGTGCGGCGCGGCCCTCGGCGCCTCGCTGACCCGGCCGATCCGCTGGGAGTTGATCGAGCAGCAGCACGACCAGATGGTCAAGTACGCCACCGCGCTCCGGCTCGGGACAGCGGAGACCGGGCAGGTCCTGAGGCGCTTCACCCGCGGCGGCCCCAAGCACCCCACCCACCAGGCCCTCGAAGAACTCGGCCGCGCCGTGCGTACCATCTTCGCCTGCGACTGTCTCGCCAGCCCCGGCCCGCGCCGGGAGATCCATGGCGGCCCCCAGGTCGTCGAGAACTGGAACAGCGCGAACACCGTGCTCCACTACGGCCAGGGCGGCGCCCTGGCCGACCCGGACAAGGAGCACGCCGAGGCGTCGATGCTCGCGCTTCATCTGCTCCAGTCCGCGCTCGTGCATGTCAACACGCTGCTGGTGCAGCAGGGCCTGGCCGAGCCGGCCTGGGCGAAGAATCCGGGGGACGAGGACCGGCGCGGCCTGACCGCACTGTTCTGGTCCAACGCCAACCCGTACGGCACCTTCCGCCTGGACAAGGACAAGCGGCTCGACCTGGGGCCGACCGCTGCCGTGCCCCGCCCCCGCACCCCGGCGGACATCGCCGACCGATCGAGTGCGGGGACACATCGAAGGGCTTCGCTGATCTCACCGGCCCCCGGATGAACGAGGCCGTGCGGCCGGACACTCGACCCGGTGGCCTTCGGTTTCAAAGTGGTGTCCTGACCGCATGACGGCCGGTGCGGTCAGGCGTCGTTGGTGCCGGTCGGTGTCGCCTCGCCGAGCATAGCGAGGGTGAGCACGTTACCGGCGATGCCCCAGCCGCCGTCGGCGACCTCTTCGACCAGAACCATGGTGTTGTTGCGGGCGCGCTCGCCGTAGATCTCGACGTACAGCTCGGTGGTGCGGGTGACGATCTCCTCCTTCTGCTCCGGGGTGAGGGTCTTCTCGGGGACCTTGAAGTTCGCAAAAGGCATGGCTGGTTGTTCCTTCTCTCAGTGGGGTGTTACAGGGAGCTGCCCGCGGTGAGCAGGCTGTCCAGTCCGATGCGGCGGAAGAAGTCGGCGCGGAGGCGGTCGGCGACCGCGGAGACGACTTCGCTGCCATCCCGGCTGGGGTCTGTGTGGGTGCGCGGAGGCCGGGTGCCGTGCTTCATCGCGACCGGTCGCGCGACGGCTTCAGCGACCTCGGTCACATCGGCGTCCGAAGGGATGAGCGCGGCCAGGCGCTTGCCCAGGTCGTCCATCGCGGCCCTGGCGGCGAAGTACGGGGCCGGGAAAGGGAGCGGAAACCGCCGCGGGTGCTGGAGCTGCCGATCCACACCAGCAGCCCCGAGCCCTGCCCACGCACCTTCGGCAGGGCGGCGCGGTTGACGCGCTGGGTGCCCAGGACGTTCACGTCGTACAGGTCCGCGAACTGCTCGGCGGCGAACGCCTCGGCGGCACCCAGGACCATGTGCCCGGCGTTGTGCACGACCATGTCGAGTCGGCTGTGCTCAGTGACGACCCGGTCGATTGCGCCGTCGGCGGAGTCCTGGGAGGTGACGCCCAGCTCGACGGCGTGCACGTCGACCCGGTGGTCGGTGCCGTGGCGCACCAGGTCGGCCACCGCGGTCGCGTTACGGGTCGCCATCTGGCGGATGCCCGCGTACACGGTGTGACCGGCGAGGGCCGGAGCACGCACGGACAGCGCCCCGATGCCGCCGGAGGCCCCGGTGACCAGGATGGCCTTCCCGGTGTCGTCGTTCCTCATGACAGGGTCTTTCGCTGACCGATGGGGTGGCTGGGCGGGCGGTTCAGACGATTCCGCCGTTGGCGCGGACGACCTGTCCGTTGATCCAGTGGCCGGCCGGGGAGGCCAGGAACGCGACGACCTCGGCGATGTCCGACGGGGTACCGAGCCGCTCCAGCGGGGGCTGGGCGGCCAGGCGGGCGATGGTCTCCTCGTCCTTGCCGTCCAGGAAGAGGTCCGTGGCCGTGGGGCCGGGCGCGACGGCGTTGGCGGTGACGTCCCGGCCCCGCAGCTCCCGCGCCAGGATCAGCGTCAGCGCCTCGACCGCCCCCTTGCTGGCGGAGTATGCGCCGTAGCCCGGGAAGGCCAGCCCCACCACGGACGTGGAGAACGTCACGATCGCACCGCCGGGGCGCACCCGACGGGCGGCCTGCTGGACGACGACGAACGTGCCGCGGATGTTGGTGCGGTGCAGGTCGTCCAGGACGGCCAGGTCCAGCTCGGCGATCGGCGCCATGCGTGCCCGCCCGGCCGCGTGCACGACGACGTCGACACCGCCGAACTCTGCTTCGGCCGCGTCGAACAGGGCCGCGACGGCGTGTTCGTCGGCGACGTCGGCACGCACCGCGATCGCCCTGGCGCCGCCGGTGACGGCCTCCTTCACGGCTGCTTCGGCCTCGTCCTGGTTGCCGGCGTAGCCGACCACGACGGCGTATCCGTCGGCGGCCAGCCGCCCGACGGTCCGGCGGCCGATGCCGCGCGAACCGCCGGTGACGATCGCGACACGGGGTGAGGCGGAGGGCTGAGCCGGGGCAGTGGTCCCGTCGGGGGAAGTGGGGATGGACATTGCTGACTCCTGTGGTGAATGCGGGTCGGGCCGCGGTCTCGCCGTCGCCCTGCTGCGTCATCCACGATCGGCCGGTCCCCCACCCCTAGCCAGGGCTGCGTTTACCCAGGGGATGCCACCCCCTGGCTACGGCTCGGCGCGCGCGCGACCATGAAGGGGTGAACCTTCCAGAACTCGGCGCCTTCCTCAGGACACGCCGCGACCGCATCCGCCCCGCCGAGGTCGGTCTCCCCCAAGGCCCGCGCCGGCGCGTCCCCGGGCTGCGCCGCGAGGAAGTCGCCCAGCTGGCAGGGCTGTCAGCCGACTACTACACCGAGCTGGAACGCGGCAGCGCAAAGAACGGCGTGCAGCCTTCGGCCCAGACCCTGGCCGCCCTCGCCCGAGCCCTGCGTCTGAACGGCGACGAGCGCGACCACCTGTTTCACCTCGCCGAACGGCCGGTCCCTCCGTCAGCGCACGGACCGTCGGCACACGTGCAGCCCGCGCTTCTCGGACTGCTGGACCGGCTGTCCAACACCCCCGCGCGCGTCATCACCGACCTGCACGAAACCCTGGTGGAGAACGACCTGGCCAGGAACCTGCTCGGCAAGTCCCCGGCACACCGCGGCCCGGCGGCGAGCTTCGTGTACCGCTGGTTCACCGACCCGCAGGCGCGCGAGAGGTACCCGCCCGAGGACCACCCGCACCACTCCCGGGTGTTCGTGGCCGACCTCCAAGCAGCGGCCGCCAGGCGCGGCCGGGACGCGGAGGTCACGAAGATGATCGCCGTGCTACGCCGCCGCAGCCAGGAGTTCGCAGCCCTCTGGGACACCCACGACGTCGCGGTGCGCCGCATGGACCACAAGAGAATCGTCCACCCCACGCTCGGCGTCATCGAACTCGACTGCTACAACCTCCTCAGCGAAGACGGACGCCAGCGCCTGCTGTGGTTCACCGCCCCGCCCGGAAGCCCGGGAGCCGAGCAACTGGAACTGCTGTCCGTCATAGGGACCCAGGACCTGGGCATCACGGAGGGCACGGCACCGGAGGGGTTGTCCGCGGCGGAATCCGGATCGCAGCCCTGACCCGCGCCGCCGAGGGGGACCGCCTTCCCGGCAAGGCGTGGCGGTTCCTACCCCCACAGAGATGTGTTCTCCGGCCCGCGGCTCACGATGACCCCCTCGATTCCCGTTTTCCTCACACTCACGGGATGGTCTCCGCAGCGGCAGGTCGACCGGGCGCGGCAGCGCCGGTGTTTCATAGGCGGTCGCTCGTGAAACACCTCTTCGTCCGGCGGCCCGCCTGCGCCGAGCCGGTCGGTCACGTCCGCGTCGGGTACGCCCGTGCCTCGACCGCACCGCAGTCCCTCGACACACAGCTCGACTCGCTCGCCGAGGCCGGGGTGGCACGGGTCTTCCCGGAGAAGATCACCACCCGCGCCACGAAGCGGCCCGAGCTGGAGGCCGCCGTGAAGCCCGCCGGGGAGATCCGCCCCTCCGGCGTCGCCGTGACCCTGGTCGTTCACGAGCACAAGCGGCTCGGCCGCGGCATCGAACTCGCCATACCCGCCGAGGAGCTGAAGGCGAGCGATGTCGGGCTGAAGTTCCTCGCCGGGGAACTGAAGGGAGCGCACGACCCCTCCGGGATCGTGTTCACCGTGCTCGCGGCCATCTCCGGGATGGAGCGCGAGTACATCCGCGACCGCACCCTCGAAGGCCACGAGTCCGCCCGCAAGCGCGGCAAGACCATCGGCGGCGCAGGCGTCACCGACGACTCCATGCTGTCCATGGCCCTGCATCTGCGCGAGCAGGAGATGAGCCTGCGGGACATCGCCAAGCGGCTCGTCATCACCACGGGTACGAAGAAGGGACAGCACCCCTCGCCCGCCACCGTCATGCGAATGCTCCGCGAACACGAGAAGCAGGGCACCACGGCGGTGAGCACGTGACCACCCGGCCACTCTGCGGCTGTGTCTGAGCTAGGAGGCCGGGGCCGCCTAGAACCGTTTGTGCACCTACGTGCACGCATCTTGTCCCGCCCGCGGGGATGTATGCAGCCAACGCGCATACATCCCCCGCACTTACGCAGGTCAGGAAGGTGACGCTATCTGTTGAAAGACCGCACCGCCGTACAACGCGATGCATGCACCTCAGCCATCCAGCCACGGACAGGCGCCTGGGCCTCTCCGGTTGAGGTCCATTGACCGGTCGAACCTGCCGATTGGCTCCCGATGCAGTGGGGCACTCTGCTCTCAGTCCGTCCAAGCTGTAGCAGCTCGCATCCGCACACGGGCCGTTCCTTGCTCACTGGGAGTGGCGTGGCTTTCCAGCATCTACACAGAGGTGCATCCTGATGCGAGGGGAACTTGCCAAGTTTCCGGCCCCGGTGGACCTGTGGCGGTCACTCAACTTCGTTGCTACCCGAACACGCTCGTTCCGTAGTAGGCCTGGCCCGCGCAGCGGGCCAACCCCCGCCTCCACTCACGTGCTGACGGCCATTCACCCGCACCGCCTCCGGGCCCGGTTCCGGGGGTGGAGCGCAGCGGAACCCCCCCGCGGCCCGCACCGCGGGCCGCCCCTCAGGCCGAGCAAGCGCAGCGAGCCCGCCCGAGCGCAGCGAGGCGTTCAGGTCTTCCAGCTTGCGGAGGGCCTTCGGTTCCCGGTGGCTCCCGGAGCGAAGCGGAGGGAGCCGCCCGTGCTTCGCGCGGGCGCGGCGAGCGAAGCGAGCCGGGCACTTTCATGCGCAGCACGGGCGCCCCTTCAGGTGTCGAGCGCAGCGAAGACGCCCTCGCTGCGCGAGGCGTGCAGCGCCGAGCCCGGGCGTGCAGCGCCCGCACTTCCAGCCCGCGCAGCGGGCTGGAAGTGCGGGCGAGCGAAGCGAGGCCGGCCAACTGGCCCCCGGAGCGAAGCGAAGGGGGCCAGTTGGCTCCCCCGGAG